>NZ_DBNGVP010000144.1:0-74528 GCF_057119385.1 Archangium sp.
TGGCAACCCCCAGGCACTTTCACGCTCCACTGGAGCTTCTGGCGACGCCGTCACCAAGCCATTGCCAAGCTCTGTCACTACCGCAAGCGCACCTCTCAGAGCAGGTAAATCACTCGCAACTGTAGTGATTGATGCGATGGCGAAACGGGGGAGCCGCCCTAGATGAATTCCATGCCACGGACTCAGGCACGGCGTTGGTCAACCGGCCCAGCGCCACGTCGAAGCGGCCGACCGCGTTGTGGAACGCGGTGATGCGCTCGAGGTTCTTCAGGTCCGTGTTGCTCATCACAGCGCTCTTCTCGTTCGAGTTCATGGTTGTCGTTACTCCGGGGCAGCTCTCCGGCCCCTTTCGACATGAAACCCCGGCGTGCCGCGCGTGCGCCGGCTGTGAAGGGTGTCACTGGAAATCGGCGAACGGGAGCACACCCGGGAATGCGGTCGCGGATGCCACGGGCCCGACAAACGCCTGCTCACTCGCCGAGGGGGCGGCGTCTGGTGCTAGGCTCCCTCTTCCGCCGTCAACGCTGAAGAGGGGGAGCCATGTCTCGTCGCCGCTCGCGCTGGGTTGCCGTCCTGTTGCTCACGTCCGCCTGCGCCACCGCGCCCAGGCCCCTCTCCCGGGAGGGCTCGGGAGAGGCCGTCGCGCGGAGCGGGCGCACGGTACCGGACACCCGGTCGCGCGACTTCCTCACGCCTCCGGAGTTGATGAAGCGGATCGAGGCCTCGCCGGTGCAGTACCTCATCGAGGACCTCGAGAGTCTGAAGGGCGTTGCTCCCGAGCAGCTCGTGGATGCCGTCTGGCCCCATGGCCCCGAGCCTTTCGACGTACCCGTGGTCGAGCAGTCCGCGGACGGCTCACGGGTCGTGCGGCCGGCGACGTTCAATCCCGAGGCGATGGCGTTCATCCAGCAGGCCGAGGTGCACTACCGGGCGAAGCGCTACGCGGAGGCGGAGAAGCTGTATGCCCAGGCGCTCGAGAAGGAGCCGGGCAACTACCTGGCGGCCCTCAATCTCGGGGACGCGGCGCTCTTCTCGGGGCACCCGAAGACGGCGCTCACGCGCTACGAGCGGGCCGCTCGCATCAACCCCGACGACCATCGCAGCTACTTCTTCCGGGGCACCGCGCTCGTGCATCTGGACCGGATGGCCGAGGCGCGTGACATGTACGCCTGGGCGCTCACGCTGCGCCCCGAGCACCCGTATGTGATGCACGCCCTCGAGCAGAACGCGGACACGCTGGGCATCCGGTTGCAGCCGCGAGTGCTGCGGCCCCGGGCCCTCGCGCGCGTCGAGGGCAAGGGGGTCTCCGTCCATGTCGACCCGGAGTCCTCCTGGCTCGTCCATGGGCTGTGCAAGGCGCTGTGGCTCGGCGAGGAGTCCCATCGCGTGGAGATGACGGGCGAGCGCGACCACCACCCCACCCACATCGAGGAGCACGAGTGCCTGGGCCTGCTCGGCGCCGTCTACGCGCGGTTCCAGGAGGAGGGAAAGCCGAAGGACCCGGCCCTGGAGCGCCTCCTGCGCATCGTGGAGGATGGCTACGGCAAGGAGCTCATCCTCTACGAGGTGCTCGCACGGCGGGCGCCCCACGTGGTGCTCTCCCTCGAGCCCGAGGCCCGCGAGCGGCTGCACCAGTACGTGCTGCGTTTCGTGGTGCCGCTCGAGGGGGAGGGTGACACGGGCACCATTTCGCTCTGAGTGGGAAGGTCCTTTTGCACGGCCCGGATGTGCCCCAGGAGGGAAGACGTTTTCCCAGGGTGGGCATCCGGCTGCCCCTCCGGCGGGCGGTCCTGACCACCATCCGCCATGCCGCTCGCGGCGGGCTGGCACCGCCTTCGCAGTGACTCCCGGGCTCAGGGGGGAGGGCACGCGATGGTGAAGAAGAAGACTCCCACGCGGAAGCGCAAGGCCCGGGGGGCCGTGGTGGTGGCGGGGGCCCTGGCGCTCATCGGGGCGGCGGTCGAGGTCGCTTCAGGCGGCGTGACGGTCGCCGAGCGCATGCTCGCCCTCGTGGTGAAGGCCCGGCAGGCGCTGGCTCCCTCCGCCAACGCCGCCGAGCCGCCGGTCTGCGAGCTTCCCAGGAAGTAGCCTTCCCGCCCGCTCTACGGGCGCGGCGGACCGTACGCCACGGGCCGGATCGCCGAGCCCGAGCCTCCGCGCTCCTTGAGCGGCAGCACGAGCGTGCAGGAGAGCCAGGTCCTGTCCTGGGCCATCGCCGTCAGGCGCACGTTCTCCAGCAGGTGGATGCCCGCCTGGCTCAGCAGGTAGTGGTGGGCGTAGAAGGGGAGCCCTGGCGGGGTGCCCGCGGGAGGCGGCGCCTGGCCCTGCAACTGGCCCGGGTTGACCGGATCCACGAAGGGCGCGTCGAGGCCCACCGCGACGATGGCCTTCTGCGCGATGTAGTTCACCGCGTCCACGGAGAGCCCGGGCGCCTGGGAGTAGTAGGTCCCCGTCACGCTCGGATCCTCCCAGAGCTCCTCCCAGCCGGTGTAGATGTAGAGCACGTCGCCCGGGAGGATGCCGCGCCAGCCCAGCCCCTGGGCCTGGAGCATCCCCTGGATGTGGGCCGCGGTGATGAGCTGGCCTCCCGCGAGCCGGTTGCCCCCGCCCACGTACGTCCGCGCATCCAGCAGCACGGCCGTGGTGACGATGGGCGGCGCCTTGTCGATTCCCAGCTTGAGCAGGGGCGAGCCGGGAGCCGGCTTCACCTGCGCCTGCGTGTAGCCGTTGTAGTAGACGGCGTTCTGCGAGGGGATGGGGCCCGTGGCGGGATCCCACGGCTGGGGCAGCACACCGAAGTGGCCGATCGCGTCCATCTGCGTGCCCTGGCCCGCGGGCTCCCCGCAGATCGTCTCGCCGTTGACCGCGTGCCGCGAGTACGGCGGGCCGAACGTCGGCTCGTACTCGTAGTCGAGCGGAACGGCGAACGGCGACATCGGCATGGTCTCCGAGCGCACGTGCGACAGCTCGTACTCCCGCGACTTCGGGTTGATCAGGTACGCCGCGCAGCGCATGCGCGTGGCCACCCCTTGCGTGTTGCCCATTCCGCGCTCGTCACCGGCGGGCCACGGCGGTGTCGGCGCATGCAGCAGCGACTCATCCAGCAGCAGCGGGTCATTCAGCCGCGGATCCCTCAGCAGGGGATCGCTCAGCAGCGGATCATTCAAGAGCTGCCGCTCGCGCTGGGACTGGAGATCCTCCGGGGAGCGCATGGCCGACGAATCACAAGCACTCAGGGCACCCGCGGCGAGCGTCACCGCGATCACGTTCATCCATTTCATGTTGTTCCCACCCTCCGCCGGCCAGGGTAGGGGAAAGCGCTTCAACCGTCGATGTGGGCCGTCATGGGAAGCTCGAGCGTGGCGAGGGCGCCCTGTCCGGGTCCCGCGCTCTCCAGCGTCAACTGTCCCCCCAGCAATCGCGCCGCGAGCGCGCTGGAGTGCAGCCCGATTCCGTGGCCGCCCTTGCGCGTGGTGAAGCCATGGTTGAAGAGGCGCCGGGCCACGTTGGGCGCGATGCCCTGGCCGGTGTCCCGCACCTGGATCCGGATCCACGCTCCCTCCGTGTGCAGGCCCAGCCACAAGGTGCGCCGCCCGGGATCCACCGCCTCCATCGCCTGCCAGGCGTTGCTGATCAGGTTGAGGAGGATCTGCAGCAGCCGGTGCCTGTCCACCTTCACCCGGGGGATGGGCGCGAGCTCCTTCTCCACCCGCACGCCCGTCTTGCGCAGGGCCCCGCCTTGCAGGCGCAGGGCCTCCTCCAGCACCTCGGGCAGCTCGCACTCCTCCACCAGGAGCGTGGACGTCGCGTACGTCTGCTGCAGCTGGATGATGGTGCGCACGCGCTCCACGTTCTTCCCCAGCGTCCTCAGGCCCTGCCGCAAGGACTCGCGCTCCATCTTCAGCTCGGACGCGAGGCTCGGCAGGTAGGTGAAGAGGTGCTGGCCCCGCTCGTCGTGCTCGAGGAAGTCCGAGAGGTGGGGCCGGTGCTCGGCCAGCAGTTGGAAGACCTTGTCGACCCGGTCCACGCGCGAGGCCTCCACCGTGTGGTGCATCTGCTCGGTGTCCACCACGATGCTGGTGAGCGTGTTGCCCACGTCGTGCAACACATTGGAGGCCACCTCGGCCATTCCCACCGAGCGCGCCGTCTCCACCAGGCGCGCCTGGGCCTGCTTCAGCTCGCGCGTCCGCTCCTCCACGCGCTGCTCCAGCTCCTCGTTGGCCCGGCGCAGGGCCGCCTCGGCCTGCTGCACCTCGGTGTAGAGCCTCGCGTTCTCCACGGAGATGGCCGCCTGGGAGGCCAGGTGCCGCAGCAGGGTGATGCGGCCGGACTTGAAGGCCTCGGTGGTGAGCGCGTTCTCCAGGTACAGCAGTCCGCAGACCCGCTCCTGGCGCATCAAGGGCAGGCACAACACGGCGCGCGCCCGGCTGTGGGCGAAGAAGATGTCCGACGCGAAGGGGTGGGCCTCGGAGGTGTCGTTGATGAGGACGGGCTCGCTCGTCCGCCGCACGTAGGAGAGCAGGGTCCACGGCAGCACCGGGGGCGCCCCCTCCGGCGGGGTGGGCTCCAGCGCTCCGCGAACGGAGTCCACGAGGGCCTCCACCTTCAGCGCCCCGCCTTGCAGCAGCAGCAGGGCACCCCGCTGGGCGCCGGCATTCTCCAGGGCCACCCGCATGAGCGTGGCCACCAGCCTCCCGAGATCCATCTCCGAGGAGATGGCCTGCTGCGCCTTGACGACGGTGAGCGCGTCCAGCTGGGCCGAGTCCGAGTCATAGCTGGTGGAGTCCTCGTGGCTGGAGGCCGGCGCGCCCGTCAGCAGCGACCACTGCCGCTCCAGGTGCCGCGCCTTGCCGTCGGCACCCCACTGGACATAGGCCTCGCGGGCCCGGCGGGCGTAGAAGCGGGCCAGGGCGTCCAGCCCCCGCTCCTCCCAGAAGCGCGCGGCCAGCTCACAGGCCAGCGCGAGGTGGTTGACGAGGCCCTGCTCGTGCGCGGCTCGAATGGCCTCCTCGTAGACCGCCGGGGCCGTGTCCACCCGTCCCTGGAGGCGCTCCAGCTCCGCCGCCACCATCCGCTCGGGGGCGCGGAACGTCTCCGGGCAGTGCCGCGCCCACTCGTCCAGCTGTTGGTGGTGGCCCTGGAGCTCCTTCAGATCCTCCCGTTGCCGCTCCGCCTGGCCTCCCCGGTAGCTCGCCGCCAGGGCCAGGGCCCGGTAGAGGTGGTACTCGAGCTGCTGGATGCGCCCGAAGTTGGACCAGCTCAGGCCCCTGGCGACTTGCGCGGCCTGGCGGGCCTCCTCGTAGGCGCCCCGCATGAGGCACGAGCGGGCCGTGATGATGGCGTACCAGAAGCGCAGCGTGGGCATGCGGCTGCCCAGCTGGGCCTCGAACGTCTTCTCGTCGAAGCCCTCCATGCTCAGCGAGTCGAAGGACACGGTGAGCCCCCGCATCTGCTGCACGAAGGCGTGGGAGACCCGCATCATGTCCTCCGGCTGCGGGTAGCCCACCTTGTGCGCGAAGTCCTTGCGCACGACCATCTCCCGGGCCACCTCGGCCAGGTCCGTGCCGGAGAGCAGCTGCACCGTCGTGATGAAGAGGCAGCAGTAACACGCCACCTGGTAGTCGCCCGACTGGAGCGTCTGCTGGAAGGCCCGGTGGTAGAGCTTCATCGCCTCGGGGATGGGCTTCACCCAGAGGCTCGCGTGCGCCAGGGTGAAGATCGTCCTGCCCCGCCAGGCCGCGCCGTCGGGGCTCTCGACGAGCTCACAGGCCAGCCGCCCGAAGGCATAGCCCCGGTGATAGTCCTTGAAGTAGCTGGCGATCACCGTGCCGTACCACGCGTAGCCCGGTGCGGCCGCGGCGGTGTACCCGTGGCGGAGCGTCAGGGCCACCGCATGGCACAGGTGCAGGGCCAGGAGCTTGTCGTCCGAGAAGAAGGCGGGCCAGGTCAGCGCCGCCAGCAGCTCCATGACGGTCTTCATGTCCGGATCCGTCATGGGGGGCAGCTCGCGGAGGCTCTCGACGGGGCGCTTGCCCAGCAGGGCCTCGGTCTCCTGGTGGGCGGCGATCACCTGCTCCCAGGTGGGCCTGGGCGGAATGCTCACGCCGAAGCGCTCCAGACACTCCAGCAGGCAGGCGGCGGCGGCGGCCCCCTGGTTGCGCGTGAGGAGGAGGGTGCTCTTGAGCTGGTAGGCGGACGCCATCTGCTGGCGCGTGGTGGCCCGGGTGAGCAGCTCCTCCACGAGCCCGCTGGCCCCTTCGCTGTTCCTGCTCACCAGCTCGCACGTGGCCTGCTCCAGGCGCAGCGAGAAGGCCATCGCGGGCGCCGTCCGCCAGGGGTCGCCGGGCAGCAGCGAGAAGGCCATGGTGAAGTAGCCAATGGCCGAGCGGTAGGCCACCGAGGCCTTGGCCCGTGCGCCCGCCTCGGCGTTGAGCCGCGCCAGCCGCGAGCGCTCCTCCACGCTGGAGATCAACTCCGCGCCCGCGTTGAGCTGGCCCACCACCTCGAAGAGGCGCTCGTGCAGCTCCCCGGGCGAGAGGCGGCTCCACAGCCGCCGGCCGATCTCCAGGTGGACCGCCTTGCGCTCCTCCTCGGGGATGAGGGCATAGGCGGCCTGGTGGATGCGATCATGCGGGAAGCGGTACTGCTGGGCGCCCGTCTCCACCAGCAGCCCCTCCTGCAGCGCCGGCTCGAGCCCGCGCTCCACCTCGGGGGCCTCCTGGCGGGAGAGCAGGGCCACCGTCTCCAGGGCGAAGGCATCGCCCACGCACGCGGCCAGGCGCAGCAGTTGCTGGGTGGGGAGGGGGAGCTCCCGCAGCCGCCCGGCCATGAACTCCACCACGTTGTCCGAGTAGCCCCGCGCCCGGACGGCCCGCTCGTTCCAGCGCCACGCGCCGTCCGACCCGCGCGTCACCCCTCCGTCCTGGTAGAGCGTCTGGAGCAGCTGGAGGAGGAAGAAGGGGTTGCCCCCCGTCTTCTCCTGCACCAGCGCGGACAGCGGCTCCACGAGCGCGTCCGTGGCGCCCGGCAGGGCATCCGCCACCAGCCGCCGCGTCTGCTCGGGAGCCAGCGGCCCCAGGTGGATGTCCAGCAGCCGCCCCGCCGCCTTCTGCGTCTCCGCCAGCGTCAGCGCCAGCGGGTGCGAGGCGCTCACCTCGTTGTCCCGGTAGGCGCCGATCAACAGCAGGGGAGGGGTGTCGGGGTGGGTGGCGAGGTACTTCAGCAGCGCGAGGCTGGCGAAGTCCGCCCACTGCAGATCATCCAGGAAGAGCACCAGCGGCCGCCCGGTGGTGGCGAACACCGCGAGGAAGCGCAGGAAGAGGCGGTGGAAGCGGTTCTGCGCGTCGGCCGGTGGCAGCTCCGGCACCGGGGCCTGCCTGCCCACCACCTGCTCCAGTTGAGGCACCAGCGCCACCAGCACCTGCCCCAGGCCCTCGAAGGCCTCCAGCAGACGCTGGCGCCAGGTGGCCACCTCCTCGTCGCTGCCGGCCAGCATCTGCTGCACGAGCGCCCGCATGGCCTGGGCCAGCGTGGCGTAGGGCACGTCCCGCTGCAGCGGGTTGAACTTGCCCCGGAGGAAGAAGCCGCGGCGCCCCAGCAGCGGCTTGTGCAACTCGTGCACGACGGAGGACTTGCCGATGCCCGAGTAGCCCCGCACCAGCACCCACTCCGTCTTCCCGGTGCGGGCCACCCGCTCGAAGGCCTCCAGCAGCGTCTGCCGTTCCGCGTCGCGCCCGTAGAGGCACTGCGGGGCCTGGAAGCGCGCGGGGAAGTCCCGCTGCCCCAGGGGGAACTCCTCCGGCTCGCCCCGCCGCAGCCCCTCCCCGTACCGCTCCAGGTCCGCCTTCAGCCCCTCGGCGCTCTGGTAGCGATCCTCGGCGGCCTTGCCGAGCAGCTTGAGCACCACCGCCGACAGCAGGGGCGGCACCGAGGGCACGCGCTGGCTCGGGGGCACGGGCGCCTGGGCCACGTGCGCGTGGACCCACTCCAGGGCGTCCCGGCCCCGGAAGGGCTGCTGTCCGGTGAGCAGCTGGTAGAACACCACCCCCAGCGAATAGAAGTCCGTCCGGTAGTCCACCGCCCGGTTCATCCGCCCGGACTGCTCCGGGGACATGTAGGGCAGCGTGCCTTCGATGAGCGGGGCCGCCGCGGCCTCCACGTGCTCCAACTGCCGCGGGCTGGCCAGCCCGAAGTCGATGAGCCACACCCGCCCTCCCTCCGAGAGCAGGATGTTGGCCGGTTTGATGTCCTTGTGGATGACGCCCCGCCGGTGCACCGCCGCGAGGATGTCCGCCAGGGGCACGGCGATGGCCAGGAAGCGGGAGGGCTCCAAGGGCGCGCCCACCTGCTCCGAGAGCGCCTTGCCGCCCACGTCCTCCAGCACCAGCACGGGCCGATCCGCGTGCACCTCCAGGCCATGGGCGGTGATGACTCCGGCCGTGCCGCGCAGCCGCTGCAGCAGGGTGTACTCGCGCTGGTAGCGGGCGCGCTCGCGGGGACCGGGCTGCTCCGAGCGCGGCGTCTTGAGGATGACGGGCAGCCGGTCCGCCTGACGCACCGCATGGAACAACAGGTTGTTGTTCGTCGTCTGGAACAGACTTCGAAGCTCGTACCCCGGCAGTTCCATCATCCTGGACTCCATAGACCCGGCCACCGAGCGAAGGAATATAGGAGTTTTACGGATAGGGCGGACGGAACTCCCACGAAATCCCCGAGCGCACAGGGGCAAAGGTGTGTCCGCACGTGCTGTGATTTTCTCCAAGGAGCCGTCCATGCGCTCGAAGGTGCGGTCGACGTTCATGACGATGATGTGGGGAGTCTCGCTGGCGGGAGGTGCCGCGCTGGCGGAGGCCCCGCGGGAGCCCGCGACGGAATCTCTCCGCTCCTCCACCGGAGCCCTGGAGTGGACGGAGGCGCTCGGTACCGGAGAGGGCACGGGCGAGCTGGTGCGCACCCGGGAGGGGCTGGTGTACGAGCCCTACAACGTGATGCGCCGGCCCGAGGGGCTGCGGACGCTGACGGGCCTCTACACCTTCCCGGCCCGCCGGCTGGAGCGGCCGGTGGACACGGTGCGGCCGCTGATCCGGGCGCGGCTACGCCACCACGCAGGCGGTGTCGGATCCGGCGGTGTTCTTCTTCTACCTGTCGGCGCCGGCCACCAAGACGATCGACGCCCGGTGGACCGCGGGCACCAACCGCTCGACGACCGCGCCCTTCATCATCACCAACGCCAGCGGCACCAACCTGGCCACGGTGAGCGTGAACCAGCAGATCAACGGCGGGCAGTGGAACACGCTCGGCTCGTGGAGCTTCCCGGCCGGCTGGAACAAGGTGCAGCTGAGCCGCTGGACCACGACGGGCTACGTCGTCGTCGCCGACGCCATCCAGGTGCGGTGAGGCACTGAAGCGGGGTGGGGCACGGCTTCGGGGCCGTGCCTCACTCCTCGCCCATCAGGCCCAGGTTGTATTTGAGGATGTAGGGTTTGCCGGCCTGGATCTCGACCTGCAGCGTGATGTGCTTTCCCTGCTCTTCGTTGACCAGTTGCACCATGTGCTTCCCGGCGGGAAGCTCGTAGGGCGGCAGCGGTGTCTGTCCAAGGCGCTTCCCGTCGACCCACACGATGGCGTAGGGCCGGATGCGGAACTCCAGGCTGCCTGGCTTCTGTCTGGTTTGCGCGGGCTCCAGGTCGAGGACCGGTACGACGATGGGCCGGTTCTTCGGTCCCTTGATGGACGGGTTCTTCCTGGGGCCAGTCCGCGGGGGCGGTGGGGGTTCCGGACGCGCGATCTCCTGTGTGGGTTCCGGACGCTTCGTCTCCGGAGCGGGAGGAATCACGGAGGGGTCGGCGGAAGCGATGGCTCCCGCGGGCGTCTCCGTCTTTGTCTCCTGGGGCTTTTCAGGGGCGGGTTCCGCTTCCGCTGCCTTCGGGAGCGGAGCCGGTGCTGGCGGTTGTTGCCGTGGTGGAGCCGTTGCCCGAGGCGTGGACACGGCCGGCTCCTGGAGCGCGACCGGCTGGGGGCCGGGTGTCTCGTCACGCCGGGCCATGCATGTCAGCACGAGCAGCACCGCGACTCCCGCTGCCACGGCCACCAGGCGCTTTCCGAGCTTGTGTCTGGCGGAACGCTCGTCCGGCTCCAGGCGCGGCTCGGACGCGGGAGCCTCGGCTGGGATCTCGGTCTCCTTGCGCGTGGGAAGGGTGGGAGCGGGACGTTCCATGCTCGTCACCAGCTCCGGCCTGGGCTCCTGTGGGCTGCTGGGAATGCCCTTGGCGGGAGTCTTGGAAGGCATGCCCTTGGGCGGCGTGCCCTTGGGCGGCGTGCCTTTGGCGGGAGTCTTGGACGGTATGCCCTTGGGAGGTGTGCCCTTGGCGGGTGTGTTCCTGCCCGGCGTGTATCCGGAGATGGGCTCCGTCACCGCGGCCTCGCTCAAGGCCGTCACCCGTTTCATCAGCTGCGCGAGGTGCCAGGTGCCAACGGGCTCTCCGGTCGACACCATGAAGCGCTCGAGGTCCGCCTGGAAGACATGGCAGTCCGGGTAGCGTTGATCCCGATCCTTGGCCAGTGCCCGCTCCAGGATGTTCCTCAGCGCCACCGGGAGATCCGGCTGCCGCTTCTCCGCGGGGATGAAGGGCTCGTGGAGGATGGCTTGCACCATGCTCGCTTCGGTGGTGGCGTCGAACGGCTTGTGCCCCGTGAGCAACTCGTAGAGCACGATGCCGAGCGCGTACACGTCCACCCGCCGATCCAGCGCGGCGCCCCGGAGTTGCTCCGGAGGCATGTAGGCCAGCTTTCCCTTGATGACCCCCGTCTGTGTCCGATGCCCCTGGTCCGCCGCCTTGGCGATTCCGAAGTCCACCACCTTCACCGCGCCCTGATGGGACAGCAGGATGTTGTCCGGGCTGATGTCGCGGTGGATGAGGCCCAGCGGCACGCCCAGCTCCGGATCCCGGCTGTCGTGGGCGAAGGCCAATCCCTCGCAGGCGCTGGCGATGATCCGCGCACAACAGGCCGGCGGCAGGGGCACCTCCACGGCCCGGGCCCGCTTCGCCAGCACGCGCAGGTTCAACCCGTCGATGTACTCCATCGCCAGGAACCAGGTGCCGTCCGCCTCTCCGAAGTCGAAGATCTGGACGATGTTGGGATGGTTCAGCTGCGCGGCCAGCCGGGCCTCGGCGATGAACATCTCCACGAACTGCGGGTCCTCCGCCAGGTGCGGCAGGATGCGTTTGACCACCAGCGCCTTGGTGAAGCCCATGGGGCCATCGGCTCGGGCCAGGTACACCTCGGCCATGCCCCCCGTGGCGAGCTTGCTGACCAGCTGGTACTTGCCGAGCATCATGGAGATTGCCCCCCGAGGCAGCTCAATGTGGTCCGCCCGGGGGCAAGCGGGTAGGCGGGCCGTCGATCGCTTCTGCTGCTGCAAGACAGACGGCGCGTCCGGCTGTTCGCGCGCGGACATCCCGGGGCCCCCCGCGCTTCCCCGGTGAGATCCCGCATTCCGGGCAGCCCAGGGCAAATCGTACAGACTCACTGGACTCGCGGGTTTTCTTGGCTCTACCCTGAAGGCCAGGATGCCTGGCTGCCCTCCTGGCGGCCAGAGGGGAGCCTGGATGAATCGGACACTCGAATGGAGCCTGCCGCTCACCGCGCTGGTGGTGGGACTCGGCGCCGGAAGCGCCCGCGCGCACTACAACCCGTCGACGGTGGCGTATGACGCCAACCCGGCCCCGTCCCTGCTGGCGACGGTGTCGGGGTGTGACGACTGCTCGGAAGTGGTGAACCTGCCGTTCGCCTTTCCCTTCTATGGGAAGACCTTCACGCAGGTGACGGTGTCGAGCAACGGCTACCTGGTGCTCGGCAGCACCACCGCCAGCAGCATCAGCAATCCCCAGTTCTCGTGGTCGGGCTCGGCCGTCGCGCCCGCGGGGACGATCTCCCCCATGTGGGACGACTGGAACCCGGGCGCCGGCGGAGACGTGTACGCGGGCCAGGTGGGCTCGGCCTACGTGGTGGAGTGGCGCAATCTCTACCACTACGGGCAGTCCACCGCCGGGGGCTACACCTTCAAGGTGAAGTTCTTCAGCGACGGTGCCTTCGAGTTCCACTACGGCACCGTCACCGGAGGCTACGGCGCGGGCGCGGACAATGGCCTCTCGGCCACCGCGGGCTTCCAGGAGGGGCAGAACACCGTCGCCCATCCGGTGAGCTACAACCAGGCCTCGCTCGCGAGCTTCTCCGCCCGGCGCTTCACCCGCCCGGGCGCCGCGGCCGTCTACGTCAACATCCGCGATGGTCTCTTCAATCAGTTGCGCCCCGAGCTGATGTACTCGCTCGACTACACGTGCGGCACCTTCAACGGCTCCACCACCGCCGTCAGCACCAGCTCCAGCGCGAATGACGGGTGGGCCTTCTCGGCCGTGGGCTGCTCCTCGACGCCCTCCCTGCGCGGCACCCGCTTCGGCGGTGACACCGCGGGCTACAGCGTCTCCACCTATCCGCTCATGGGCGGCGAGACCGCCGTCACCAGCGGCACCTACGTCTTCATCAAGCGCTCGGACGTGACGCCCCGGCAGACGCGGCAGAGCGGCTTCAGTGTCACCTACGGCGGCACCACCTCGTACCGGGCCGTGCTCGACTACTGGCAGAGCGGTGCGCTCGACAAGCCGCTGCTCATCATCACCGGGTTCGATCCGCTCAACACGGACTCCACCGCCAACTACCTGATGCTGATGGGCGACCTGGTGCGCACGCTCAACGCCGAGGGCTACGACGTCATGATCGGCAAGCACGGCGACGGCAACCAGCGGCTCGGCTGGTTCCGGGGCGAGGTCTCCGCGTGGGTGGATGACATCCTCGGCCGCATGCCCCTGGGCAGCAAGGTGCAGGTGGCCGGCATCAGCCAGGGCGGCATCGTGCTGCGCGACACCCTGCACAACAACACCAACGGGATTCTGGGCAAGGTGAAGGCCTGGTACTCCATCGACTCGCCGCAGCTGGGCGCCAACCTGGGCCGTGCCTACCGCGGCGTCCAGACGCTCCTGCTGTGCCACCAGCCCGAGACGAATACCGGCCGGCGCAAGCTCACCTCGCCGCCCGCGTATGACCTGTCCTACAGCATGGCCACCACGTGCTCCTGCGACAACGAGCCGGAGAACTCCACGTGCGGCAGCACCAGCAGCTACCACGCTCTGTATTACGGGAGCATCGGCTGGCCCACGTCGTCCATTCCGCGCTACGCGCTGGCCTTCGGCGACGCCAACCCCACCAACGGCTACACGAAGATGGGCAGCGACTCGCGCCTGTATGACTTCACCTATACCGGGTGGTTCTGCTCGGAGGACCGGGACTGGGAGCCGGGCCAGCGCGATTGCGTGGCGGGCTCGCGCAGCATCTCCGGGGCCGACGTGAACACGGACCAGGGCGCCTCGCTGTGCGGCACCTTCCGGCTGCGCCTCCAGTTCGAGCCGGCCTTCATCAACGCCGACTCGGCCCTGGCGGTGACGGGCAACGCGCTCAACCCGGAGGCGGCCAGCTCGAGCTGCCCGGTCAACTACAGCTCGCTCGCTCCCACGCAGTGGAAGGACTGGGCCTCCAACGACTACAACGAGAAGCATGAGATTCTCACCTCCGCGCTCGCCAACCGGATGCTCACCTGGCTGAGGGCGGAGCAGTGAGCCGGACCGGAGCCCGGGCCCCTTCCGCCCGGGCCTCCGGGAAGGAGCGAGGATGACGTCGGCAGACAGTCAGCGTCCGGGGCGGGCCCGGTGGGTGGTGATGGGCCTGGGGCTCGCCGCGGTGCTGGGCGGAGGTCTCGCCGTGTGGCGCGGGGCAGGGGAGCCGCCCGTGCCCGAGCAGGCCGTGGCCGGGGCTTCCGCGCCTCGTGCCGGGGCGGCGCCGGCGCTGGCCTCACGGCCGGTGGGGGCTCCGCTGCGCATCGTCCGCCTCACCGCGTCGCCGCACGACGTGCCCGTGGGCGGGCGGGTGGAGCTGGGCTGCGAGGTGGAAGGCGGCTCGGGCGAGGCCAGTGCACGGCGCTACACCTGGGTGGCGGCGCGGGGACGGCTGGAGCAGGAGAACGGACCGGCGGCGGTGTGGGTGGCTCCGAAGACGCCGGGCCTCCACCAGGTGGGCGTGCTCGTCCAGGAGGGCGAGGCGCAGGTGAAGCAGACGTTGATGCTTCATGTCCACGTCCCCACGCCCGAGGATCTGGCCACGCTCATGAAGGAGGGGGACTGGAAGAAGGCGCGGGAGCAGTCGCTCGCGGAGCGGCAGGCGGCGGACACGAAGCTCGCGGCGCTGGGCGAGGTGGTGGCGAAGCGGGAGACGCGGGAGGACCGGCTGCGGGCGTACTTCGCGCTCGAGGACCTGGCGGCGCTGCAGCTCGACGAGGGCCGCTACGAGGAGGCGCTGCGCTCCTACGAGGAGCTGCTGGGGAGCCACCTGGAGACGGATCCGAAGCGCAAGCCGTTCCTCGCGGGGAAGGCGAGCGCGCTGTTCGCGCTCGGGCGGGAGGACGAGGCCCTGCGGGTCTACGCGCAGGCCGGGGATGAGAACCTCCCCATGTCCCACTACTACGCGGGCCTGTTGCTGGAGGCGCGGGGGCAGTTGCCCGAGGCGCTCGAGGCCTACCGGAGGGCCGCCGAGGCCAATCGCTGGTTCGCGGATCCGCTGCTGCGCCAGGCCCAGCTGATGTTGCGGCTGGGGCGGCCCGCCCAGGAGGTGGTGGAGCTGCTCGTCACGGCCTCGCCGCGCTTCGGGCGGGAGCTGCTGCTCGAGCGGCTGGCCACGGACTCGCAGTTCGCCGCGGTGAACCAGGCGCTCACGGCGAGTGGCCGGGCCGCGGAGCTCGAGGAGCGCCGGCCCATCGAGACGCGCCTCCCGGAGCCGCCCAAGCCTCCCGAGCCCGGACGGACGGCGGTGATCACCCCGGAGGAGTGAGGGTTGATCTCCAGCCGCGAACGAGCAGGCGCTATCGTCCAGGACCTCAACCGCTGCTCCAATCGAGGTCACGCCATGCTCCATCCCTCGCCAGCCCGTATGCTCAGCCTCGCGCTGGGTTCCCTCGCCCTGTCAGGCGCCATTGGCTGCAGTCACGTGGCCAACCGCGTCATCCAGCGAGACACGCTGATCAACGCCGATCTCTTCTCGCCGCGGCCGGAGATCCTCTCGGCCGGCTACGGCTTTGAAGGCATCATCGGCGTCAAAGGTGGCGAAGCCGAGGTGCGCGCCGCTGGCGGCACGTGGAACAGCGTGACCTGCACCCACGGCGAGTCCCCTTCCCGGCGGGTGCTCACCTCATCGGTCGAGCCCAACATGGGACTTCCGGTCGAGCACGCCGACGCGATGCCCATCGTCTTCAGTTGGCCCTTCCTGCCCTCGACGCTGGCGCCCACCGATTTCGCGATCCACCTCAACGACGGCACCACGGTCACCCCCGCCTACGCCACCCTCTCGCCCAACTACGAGTACAACGAGCGGCAGGTCGCCGTCGTCTTCGGCGAGTTCGGCAACCGCCTGCGCCCCGGCGAAGAGGGCGCCCTCTATCCGGTGCGGGTCGAGGTCGTCGCCGATGACAAGCCGCTGATGCTCGTGGGCCCCAACGGTCCCGTCAGCGCGGTCGGCCTCGGCAAGGAGAGCAGCAACCCCTATGTCGCCGGGCCTTCGCTCGTCGCCGCCAAGCTCACCCGCTACTCGACACTGGGCGAGGGCGGCCCGCCTCCGCTCGCGGGTCCCTTCCCCAACGATGGCGTCGCCCTCTATGGCAACGCCGCCAGATACCGGCTGCGGACCTACACCTCGGGTGGTTTCTCTCCAGACGGCGTCCGCGGCCTGCGCCCCAACGAGTTCGAGCGCTTCTTCCGCCTGCACCTGCGTCAGCCCGACGGCACGACGCTCGTGGTTGATCGCGCCGGCGTCGATTACACCGTCGCTGGCGGCAAGCTCCGCGTCGTCGGCCTCGCCGACCTGGGCCTGGTGGCCTCCGACGCGGTGAACTACGACGACTGCTACGTCGAGGACTGGGACAACTACATCGACATCGTCCTCGACGGTGACGAGGTGGCGATGCGGACCCTCACCGCGGTCGAGATTCCCGCCACCGGGCCCTACGGCGCCTTCTACAACCCGGGAGGCCCCGGCAATGCCCCCACCCCCGGCGTGCGCTACACCGAGCCAGGGCGGGCACAGGTCCAGCCGGTGACGCTCGCGCTCGATGATCCGATGACGGTCAACTATGGCCAATAGGGGCCCGTACCTTACTTCGCCCGGGAGCGCCTCATGACAGCGCGCTGGTACGCCGCATGCTTCTCGTCCCGGTGTGTGCTGGAACGAGGGTGTGAGGATGGTTCGTGCAACGAAGGCGTTCCCCCTGATTGCCGCCCTGCTGGCGGGCGCACTGGGCGCCTGTGACGAGGACGAGGCGGGTCCGACGGCGCCCTTCCGCGCCTGGGTGCTGGTGAAGTCCGCGTATGTGCGTCGGGAGCCCTCCCCGGACTCGCCCGTGGTGGGGCTGGTGGCGCGCGATGATGAGCTGTGGATCACCGGCTGTGTGCCCGCCTGTGACGCTCCGGAGGGCTGGGCCCTGCTCGGCGGGGATGGGGCCATCCGCCTGGCGAACCTGAAGCTCAATCCCCCCTCGCGCGCCACGCCGCCTCCCGGTGTGGCGCTGCCCTACGTCTATGGAACGGTGAAGAAGGGTGGGGCGGTGGTGCGCGAGGATCCCCGCGCCGACGCCCCGGTGCTGGAGCAGGCGCAGGCCTCGCACGTGGTGGCCTTCCACGACGAGCCGGAGCTCCAGGACGCGGGCTGGCTCGGACGGCCCGGCGGTGGCTACGTGTCCACTTCCGACGTGCGGCTCGCCCATCCGAGCACCTTCGCGGGAGAGCACCTGCCCACCCTGCCTCTGGCCTTCATTCTCCGGGGCCCCAAACCGGTGCCCGCCGGTGACGCGGGCGTCCCGGACGGCGGCGTGCCCTTCGCCCCCCAGAAGCACGATCGCTTCACCTTCCAGGGCATCGACAAGGCGGGGAGGGTGCTCGTCGCGGGAGGCGCCCTGCCGCGCCAGGACGTGCGGCTGGTCCTCCCTCGCGAGCGCCCGCCGCAGGTGAAGCCGGACGAGCGCTGGGTCCACGTCGAGGTGTCGGAGCAGGTCCTCACCGCGTACGAGGGCGACACGCCGGTGATGGCCACGCTCGTCTCCACCGGCAAGGCCGCCACCCCGACGCAAGAGGGGCTCTTCCGCGTCTGGCACAAGGTGGTGCACGACACCATGCACGGCCCCGAGAGCGACCCCTACGTCGTCGAGGAGGTGCCCCACTCGCTCTTCTTCCACCGGGGCCAGGCGCTCCACGGCGCCTTCTGGCACGACGCTTTCGGCAACGCCGTCACCCACGGCTGCGTGAACCTGTCCGTGAAGGACGCGGCGTGGCTGTTCGAGTGGGCACCGCCCCCGCTGCCCAGGGGCTTCCACGCCTACTCGCCCGAGCCCGCCGGGCGCACGGGCCTGTGGGTGCTCGTCGAGCGGCGTCCCGTCACCCGGGCCATTCTGGAGGGCGGCAAGCCAGTCGGGCCCCGGGACGGTCCTGCACAGGTCTCGCCCCTTCGTTAGGTTGACATCAGGCCCGCCAGGGATGGGCATGCAGGACGCAACTCTTGCCGTCCGAGCCCCGCCAGTGCGCAAGGGATGCGTCCTCGCGCACCTCCACCCCCTGACGGCCGGAAGGCAGGGCGCTTGCAGTCCTGGAGGGCATCATGACCCCGCTCAGGTCCATCTTCCCCGGTCCTCCCGCCTTCACCCAGGGCTGGCATGTCTCGGTGTCGGACGTCTCCTCGTGGCTCGAGCGGCGGAACAAGGTCGTGCTGGCCGTCATGGCCACGCTCCTGCACGCGCTGCTCTACGGGTTGCCCAACCGCATCCACCTCGCCCCGCCGGTGCAGCTGCCGATGACGTGGCTGGACCGCGTCACTCCCTTCCTGCCCCTGACGCTCTGGCTCTACCTGAGCGCCTACGCGCTGGTGTTCACCGCCTTCTCGCTGTGCCGCAAGCCGGGGAGCACCGCCCGCTTCATCTACGCCTTCTTCACGGTGGTGGGCGTGTCCACGCTGGTGCACTGGATGTGGCCCACGGCCTACCCGCGCGCGCTGTTCCCCGTGCCGGAGCAGGCCTCGCCCTTCGTGCACTGGACCATGGCCCGTTTCCGCGAGCTGGACAGCCCCGCCAGTTGTCTGCCGAGCCTCCACGTGGCGGCCGCCTTCATCTCGGCGTTCGCCGTGGCGGGGGAGGGGGATCGCCGCGCCCCGCTGCTCATCGCGTGGGCGGCGCTCATCTGGGGCAGCACCCTCACCACCAAGCAGCACTACGTGGTGGACGGGGTGGCGGGGCTGTTGCTGGCCCTGGCCGTGTGGGCCCTCTTCTATGCCAGGCCCGGGGCCCGGGAGCAGGCACGGCTCAGCAGCCGGGATTGCTTCCCGGGCTCACGCCGAGCAGGCTCGTGAAGCGCAGGTAGGTGTCCACGCGGCTCTCACCTAGACTGGCCGTGCCGCACAGCCCAGAGGGAGACCATGCCTCAGATGCTTCGCCCACCGTCCGTGGGCCCCATCGTCGGACACACCACGGACACCCGCGTCCGTCTCTGGATTCGCGCCGCCGATGTTCCGGACCTGCGCACCGTGGGCGTGGCCGCGCTCTACGAGTGGGGCCGCTCCGAGCCCAAGGAGGTGCGCTACTTCCGCCTCCATCGCGAGTACGACCGCACCGGCACGGTGGACTTCGAGGGCTTGAAGCCCGACACGCGCTACACCGCCCGCGTGGGCTCGGTGACGGTGGACAGCCTCGACTCGGAGCTGATCGTCGAGGACGAGGAGGTCTTCGAGCGGCTCCCCAAGGATCTCCGCGTGTGGAAGGAGGACTTCCTGCGGTTGGATCCGGAGGTGTCCGAGGCCTCCTTCACCACCTATCCCAGCGCGGCGAGCGGCGGCTTCTCCTTCCTCATGGGCTCCTGCCGCTACCCGGGCCTCATGGGCCAGTCCAAGCGCTCGGATGAGATCTTCCAGGCCATGTACCGGCACGTGGAGATGGCCCGGAGCGAGGACGCGCTCCCGCCCCGCTTCGTGCTGATGTTGGGAGACCAGATCTACGCCGACAAGCTCAACCGGAGCCTCCCCCTGGGCCGCGCGGACACCTGGCGCGAGTTCCAGGAGCGCTACGTCGAGGCCTTCACCACGCCCTACATCCGCCAGCTCATGCGCTCGGTGCCGACGTACATGATCCTCGATGACCACGAGATCGAGGACAACTGGGTGCAGTCACGCCTCAAGGATGCCCTCAAGCGGGATCTCTTCCACAACGCCATCCGCGCGTACATGAGCTACCAGTGGGTGCACGGGCCGCGGAACTTCGACAAGCGCATCCACTACAGCTTCGACTACGCCCAGGTGCCCTTCTTCGTGCTCGACGGGCGCACGCAGCGCATCCGCGACGACGCCGATGACTCCCTGCGCGGCAACCACCTGCTGGGCTTCCCCGCCAAGGCGAGTGCCCCCGGCTTCAAGGGACAGCTGGACCAGTTCTGCGACTGGCTCGTGGAGATGCAGGCGCGGCGCGGCAACGTGCCCAAGTTCGTCGTCTCGCCCGGCGTCTTCGTGCCCAACGGCGTCGGCTCGCGCGGCGGGAATGGTGGGGCGAGTGACTCCTGGCCCGCGTTCCCGGAGACGCGGCGGCGCGTGCTGCGCACCCTCATCGAGAAGGGGGTCCAGAACGTCGTCTTCCTCTCCGGTGACATCCACTGCTCCAACGTCTCGGAGATCTCCTTCGAGAAGAAGCGCGGCGGGAAGCTGCCGCTCAAGGCCTTCTCCATCGTCTCCTCGGCCTTCTACTGGCCCTTCCCGTTCGCCGATGGGGATCCGCTCGGCTTCGTGCACGACTCGAAGGCCGAGGAGGATGGTTTCGACGTCGACGGCTCCGTCACCATGCACTACCGCACCCGCGGCTTCGAACAGGACGACAACTTCACCCAGGTCACCTACGACATGGCCCGCAACGCGCTCGTGGTGCGCAACTACGGCCGCAAGGGCAAGGCCTTGAATGAGCCCAACGAGCTGAAGCTCGCGGCGCTTTGATTCACGGGCTCGGGGTGGGGAGCGCGGCCTGCTCGCCGTGCTCCACGTCTCGCGCCCGCCGCCACGCCCCCGGCCCCACGCCATGCCAGCGCTTGAAGGCCTTGTTGAAGGCCACGGCGCTGCGCGAGGGTCATGCGGAAATCTTCCCTTGGTCCAGGTCGTGATTCCTCATGCCTCGCGAGCCTCCCATCGTCCTGCCCGTCTCGCTGCCCCTGCTCGGGCACGCCAACCCCTGGGCGCTCCTGCTCGCGAAGGAGGAGGGTTATTCCCTCTCCGCGGCCTCCCTGCTCTCCGAGCGCTATGCCCTCAAGAGCGATGAGAAGCCCTTCGTGAGGGAGCTGCTGCGCCGCAAGCGCAACGTGTGGGCCTTCCGCTGCGACCAGCGCCGCTTCGCGGGCGACTTCGTGGTCGTGGACATGTCCGAGCCTCGTCCCGAGCGGCGATGGGTGGTGGTGCTGGACCTCAAGATGGGCGCACCGCTCGTGCTCGGGGGTGGCGGGGCCGGTGTTCAGCTCACCCATGCGCAGCTCGCCGTGGAGGCGCTCGCCGCGCACCAGGGCGTCATCAGCTCCGGTACCCGGTACGAGCTGGCCACGGGCGACAAGGCCGCCATCCTCGACTGGCTGTGCGCTGGACGCCGCCGGGGGCGCTCCGTATCGCGCTGATGGAAGACCCTCAACCCTCCCTCAGGGCTTCAACGCGCCCATCAGCTCCGCGAGCATGTGTGGCGGGAAGCGGTGCCAGCTCTGCCAGTAGCGGAACGCCGCGAAGGCGTTCACCGCCACGCCGAAGAGCAGGGCGTTGGCGAGCAGCCACCTCGGGATGAAGCGCTGGAACAGTTCCAGCTCCAGGGCCTTCACCAGGCCGATGGCCATCAGCGGCAGCAGGGGCACGATGAGGCGCGGGCCATAGCACCAGCCGCCTCCCCAGTCGTTCCAGAGGGCCACCAGGAGGAAGGAGGGGAGGATGCCGGCCAGCAACATGCCTCCCTCGAGGGGCCGCTCGCGCACGAGCCTCGGCCACCCCAGCAGCCCCACCAGCACGGCCGGCGCGAACCACACCAGGCCCTTCGGCCGTGACACCAGCAGGCCCTCGAGCCCCTCCCAGAGATTGCCCACCATGAAGGGGTAGGGGCCTCGCCAGGGCGAGCCGTACATGTGCTGGTTCAGCCACAGCAGCAGCCCGGTGGCCACCGCCGGCATCACCGCCACGAGCACCCCCTGGAGCCAATCGCGCCGCAGCAGCGCGGGCACCATCAGCACCGGCACCAGCAGGGCCAGTTGCGGCTTCATCAGCATGCCCGCGGCCACGCACAGCCCCGCCCAGAAGCCGCCGCGCTCGCGAAAGCCGAGCACATACGCTCCCAGCAGCAGCGGCACGAGGAAGGGCTCGGTGAAGAAGCTCCGGCCGTGGTACCAGACCGGCGTGGCCAGGAAGGCCGCCACCAGGGTGAGCCGGAGGGCGCTCTCGTGCGTCGTGTAGCGCCGCAGCAGCCGGTCCAACAGCAGCATCCCGCACACCGTGGCGAGCCCCGCGCACAGCAGGGCGCCCGTCTCCACATACGGGGTGTGGCGCAGCGGCCAGAGCACCGGAGCGAGCAGGAAGGCCAGCCCCACCGGGTGCGCGCTGTACTCGGGGCCGAGCGCGAGCCGGGGATCGAACCGCGCGTGGAAGGCATACCGCGGCAGCCCGTTCGCGTCCCTCGTCCACCGCGAGTGGTCCACCAGGTCCCGCCACACGTAGCGCTGGCCGTCGATGTACCAGATGGAGTGGTGGTCCATGACGCGGCCGGCGTTCTTCCTGCCGCCCTGCGGGGCGCCCATCACCACCTGCGCGTGGTTGTTCTTCAGGTCGAGGTCCCCGTCCAGCAGCACGCTGTTGAGGAGGATCAGGTACGCTTCCTCGTCCGCGCCCATCACGGTGGCCGGGCCGAGGTGGTTGCGCCACGGGCCGGGGTACTCGGTGACGCACTGGGGCGCGAGGAGCGCCAACGCGAGCAGCGCGAGGAAGAGCCGGTGCGAACGGGAAGCCGCCATCGGCCCGCACCATAGCGTCCCGCCGCCGCGCGGTGGGCCGAATCCCGGCCGGCCAGCCGCCGGGGGGCAACCCTTCGCGGAGGCGGGAATCCGCGGAGCTTCGCGGTAGAATGGCCACGCTCACGTGGCACGAGCGGCCCCATGACGATGAACCCGACTCCCCCCAACAGGCGCATCCTCGTCGTCGACGACAACGAGGACATCCACGACGATTTCCGCCGGATCCTCCAACCCCGGGTGGACACCACCGGGCTGGACGACCTGGAGATGATGCTCCTGGGGGAGACATCGGCCGCGCCCCGGCCGCCGACGTTCGAGCTGACGAGTGCCCACCAGGGCGCCGAGGCGCTCGAGAAGGTCCGCGAGGCGCTGAAGGCCGGCACCCCCTATGCGCTCGCGTTCATCGACATGCGGATGCCGCCCGGGTGGGATGGCGTCGAGACCCTCTCGCGCATCTGGCGGGAGGATCCGCGCCTCCAGGCCGTCATCTGCTCGGCGTACTCGGACTTCTCGTGGGAGAGCATCAGCGTCCGGTTCGGACAGACGGACCGCTTCCTCATCCTCAAGAAGCCGTTCGATGCCGTCGAGGTCCGCCAGATGGCGTGTGCGCTGGTGGAGAAGTGGATCCACCACACCGCGAGTCAGCAGGCCGAGCAGGCGCTGCTCGGGAACGAGGCGCGGCTGCGCGCGCTGCTCCAGGTGCTCCCGGGCGCGCTGCTGCGTGTCGCCGCGGATGGCACCTGTCTGGAGTTCCAGCCGTCCCGCGAGGCCACCCCGGGCTCGCGGCTGGCCTTCACTCCAGGCTCCAGGCTGGCGGACTCCCTGCCGGCGGCCACCGCCCGGGAGCTGCTCGCCTGGCTGGGCCAGACCCCCAGCGGAGGCCCGGCGCGCGTCCTCCAGCTCGAGCTCCCGGTGGAAGGCGAGGTCCGGTGCTTCGAGGCGCGGATCGCCGCCATCCACCCGGCGGAGGCCTTCGTGCTGCTGCGCGACGTAGCTCGGGAAGACGGCGGATGACGCGCAAGCTGCGACAACTGCTCTGGCCCTTGTTGGGGATGCTCGCGCTGAGCATCTCCCTGCAGGCGGTCTCGTTGGTGGCGGTGGTGGAGATCGACGCGCGGGTGGATCGGAACCGGCAGTACGCCGCGGCCGCGTCGAGCCTGCACGACATGGTCGAGAAGTTCGAGAACGCGACCTATCTCGCCGTCGTGGGGCTGGCGGCGTCCGATGGGGAGATGTTGCTCCGGCAGCGGGCGGCCGCCCAGGCCCTGTCCGAGCGCTTCATGGCCCTGAGCGGGGCGATGCTGCGAGGAGGAGGCCAGGAGGGGGGCGAGTTGCCGCCCGAGGGCATCCAGGAGCCCGAGGCCCTCGAGGCGATCAGCTCCCTGGTGGCGCTGTGGGACAAGGCCAACGCGGCCCATGTGCGCGTCCTCCGCTCGGAGAACCGCTCGCTCAAGAACAACCCCGATCTGGAGGCGTTCCGGGCCGCGACGCGGGACCTGTCCGAAGCGTCCGGGAACGTCTCCGGGATGCTCCAGCGGCACACCCAGGAGGAGCTGAGCCTGCTCGGTCTGGTCCAGCGCGTCATTCCGGTGGGCGCCTTCCTGCTGACGCTCCTGCTCTTCGGGTTCGTGATCCAGCGCATCTTCCTGCCGTTCGTCGCCTCGACGGAGGAGCTCGAGCGCAGCGAGGCCGCGCTGCGCTGGGTCCGCGATGAGCTGGAGCAACGGGTCATCGAACGGACCGACGAGCTCGCGCGGGCCAACGAGGCGCTGCGCCACGCCCACGACGACCTCGAGCTGCGCGTCAAGGAGCGCACGCAGGAGCTGCGGGACACCCAGCGCCGCGCCGTGGAGCTCGCGCGCCAGGCGGGCATGGCCGAGCTCGCCACGAACGTGCTCCACAACGTGGGCAACGTCCTGAACAGCATCAACACCTCGGCCACCATCCTCGGCGAGCGGCTGCGGGCGCTCCGTCTGCCGTCGCTGCTCAAGATCGCCGGACTGCTGGAGGAGCACCGCGCCGAGCTCGGCACCTTCATGACGGGGGACGAGCGCGGGCGGCGCCTGCCCGAGTTCCTCGGCAAGCTCGGGGAGAACCTGTCCGCCGAGCGCGACGAGATGCTCACCATGACGGCGGCCCTCCACCGCCACGTCGAGCACATCCGGACGATCGTCGAGGTGCAGCAGAGCTACGCCATGTCCTCGAGCCTCGTGGAGGCGGTCTCCCTGGAGGAGTTGATCGAGGACGCCCTGCGCATCAACGGGGCGGCGCTCGGGCGGCATGGCATCACGCTCGAGCGGAACCTCGTCCCGCTGCCCCGCGTGATGGTGGACAAGCACAAGCTGCTGCAGATCGTCCTCAACCTCATCAGCAACGCGAAGTACGCGCTGAACGACAACCCGCCCGGCGAGCGGCGGCTCACCGTGAAGGTCGAGCGGCCCACGGAGGAGCTCGTCCGCGTGCAGGTGAGCGACAACGGCATGGGCATCGCGCCGGAGCTGCTCACGAAGATCTTCCAGCATGGCTTCACCACGCGGAAGGAGGGGCATGGCTTCGGCCTGCACTCGTGCGCGATCGCCGCCCGCTCGATGGGGGGCTCGCTCGCGGCGCACAGCGACGGCCCCGGGAAGGGAGCCACCTTCACGCTCGAGCTGCCCTTCCGGCCCGAGACCGGCACGGCGGAGCGGGTGTCCGCCTAGAGGCGCGCGTTAATCCAGATGCCGTCCATCCGTTGGAAACAGAGCCGTGCTTTGATGTCCGGATGCATTCGGACATGACCGTCGGCTGTCGCGCACTGGAGGTCGAGGATCGGGTTCAAGGCGCACGTATTCCCGTGCGGGTGCTCTACCCGGCGCGAGCGCCTGAACGGCTCGAGCACTTCGGACCGTATTCGCTCTCCGTCGCCACCGACGCCCCGGTGGAAGGGGAGCGGCTCCCGCTCGTCGTCATCAGTCACGGGACGGGTGGTTCTCCGTGGACCCATCGCGGCATGGCGGCGCACCTGGCGCGTGCTGGCTTCGTCGTGGCCCTTCCGGAGCACCCGGGCAACAGCCGCTCCGACAACAGCCTTGCGGGCACGGCCGTGAATCTCGAGAACCGGCCTCGCCACGTGCGCCTCGTGCTCGATGCGCTCTTCGGTGATGCGCAGCTGGGCCCGAGGTTCTCGCCCGCTGGGGTGGGGGTGATCGGCCATTCCATGGGCGGCTACACCGCGCTGGCGGTGGCCGGTGGGCGCCCGTCCTCCTCCCCGAACGAGTCTCCCGATGGACAGAGCCGGGCCATTCCCGTCGTTCGCGATCCTCGGATCCGTGCGCTGGTGCTGCTCGCGCCCGCGTCGCCCTGGTTCATGGCCGAGGGGGCGCTCTCCGGCGTGGACCTGCCCATCTTGATGCGCACGGCGGAGCTCGATGAGCACACGCCCGCCATGCACGCGGAGATCATTCTGCGAGGCGTTCCTCGTCCGGAGCGCATCGACCACCGGATCGTCCCGAACGCGGGCCACTTCTCCTTCCAGAGCCCGTTCCCTCCGGCGATGACGAGCCCCGGGTTTCCTCCTTCCCAGGATCCCAAGGGCTTCGACCGTGCCGCGTTCCAGCCGGTGCTCCACGCGGAGATCCTGACGTTCCTCCGGGATTCGCTCGGGAGTGACGCGCGCCCCGCGGCGTGAGGATGTCCACAACTGGACACCCGGCATCCGCGAGTGCCCCAGCCGGCCGAGCACGTCGCGCAGGCGGTGCTCCTTCAGGAGCCGTCCCCTCCGTGTGCCACTGCGTATGGGGAAAAAGGAAACCCTAGGAAGTCGCAGCGGCACCCGTCGAGGCGCGCGAGCCTCGCCCGAGGGGTCGGGCCTCACGCGCCCGGGTGTGGGGCGGAGTGAGGCCATGACCGTGCATCGGGGGGGGGAGTGGTTCAGTGCTCGTGGCCGGGGCCGTGGGCGTGGCCGTGCTCGAGCTCCTCCTTCGTCGCCGCGCGCACCTCGCGCACGGTGACGTCGAAGTGGAGCGTCTTGCCGGCCATCGGATCGTTGAAGTCGATCACCACCGTCTTGGGGCGCACCTCCTTCACGAGGAACTCCACGTCATCCCCGTCCTCGTCCGTGGCGCTCACGATGCCACCGGCCTCCAGCTCCATGTCCGGCGGGAAGTCCTCGCGCGGCACCTCCTCCACCCCGTCCGGATCGTATTCCCCGTAGCCGTCCTTGGGCTCGACCACCACCTTCAGCGACTCGCCTGCCTTCTTGCCCTCGAGCGCCTTCTCCAGCCCGGGGACGATCTCCTCGTACCCGTGCAGGTAGACGAGCGGATCTCCCGGCTCACTCTCGTCGATGATCTTCCCGTCTCCCAGGTGGAGCCGGTAGTCGATGGAGACGACGCTGTCCTTCGCGATCTGCATGGAAGCCCTCCTTCGGGCTGCACTCGGGCTCGCCCGGAGCCGGACCTTCCACCGGCGGCGCGGGGGAGGGGACTCCTGCGGGGCCCGAGTGATGATGGGGTTGCGCACGCGCTCCGTGCAGTGGAGCGGGCCGCTCACCTGCTCTCCAGGTGAGTGGGTGCCGGCGCTCTGTAGCACGCGGCATGGCCGCCCGCTCCACGAGATTCAGCTTCGGTGGATCTGTTCGAGCAGGCGGGACAACTCGAAGCTCCATGCGCACACGCCCCGCGTCCTCGCACGTGCAAAGTGTGCGCGGGGGCTCATTCATGAACTCCTGGACAGGCCTGGGTTCCTCGAACCCCATGTGGTGCCCGAGTGACCCAGATGAGAGTGGCTGGCAGCTGTAGTACTCTTCTCAAGGTCAGCCCGGCGTGCGTGTTCCTCACGAATTCATCGAATGGGATCTCGATGGATGCCGAGGAAGCCGCTCATCGGTCCCCTCGACTCACTTCTCCCTTCGGGCTGCGAGGACGGTTTATGGCCCCGTCGAGTTCTTTCCGGAACGACGTCTCTCCCTCCGTGGTGATCAAGGGCAGTGGCATGGCGCTGCCGCCGCTCGCCTTCACCAACGAGGACATCTGCCAGTGGCACGGCCGGCGGGATCCGACCTGGGTCTACGACACCTTCGGGGTCAGGACGCGGCACACCCGCTACGACTACCACCATGATCGGCTCGATGACCTCGACGAGGACGATCTCGTCTTCGAGGCGGCGAAGAAGGCGCTGAAGGACGCGGGGATGCACATCAACGATGTGCAGGTCATCCTGTTCGTGACCCTCACGCCCACCACGCTGTGCACGCCGGATCCCGCGTGCATCCTGCACCAGCGGCTGGGGGCGCCGGCCAACGTGCTGGCGCTCACGCACGTGGCCGGCTGCGCGGGCACGCTCAACGCGATGATGATGGCCACGGCGATGATCCGCTCGGGCCAGGCGCGCAACGTGCTGGTGTGCGCCGCCAGCTCCATGTCCTCGTACATCAAGCCGGAGCTCAAGGATCGCGTCTGGCTGCAGGCGACCATCTTCGGGGATGGGGCGGCGGCGCTGGTGCTGTCGGGGGAGCGCACGAAGGAGCCGGTGGGGTTCTCCAACTTCCACATGCACACGGAGCCCGGGCGGGACATCGTGCACAAGAAGTTCGGCGGCTCCAAGCACGTGCCCACGCGCGACAACATCCAGGAGGTGCTGGAGGACCACTTCGTCATCGACTACCGGAGCGTCCCCAACAACATCTCCCAGGCGTTCTCGCGGCTGTACACCGAGGTGCTCGCCGCCCGGGAGATGAAGGAGGCCGACTGGGTGCTCTTCAACATGAGCAACGCGCAGCTGCAGCGGCGCTGGCTCAAGAGCGTGGGGGTGCCCGAGGAGAAGTCGTTCTTCAACATGGAGGAGCAGGGCAACTGCGCGGCGGCCTCGCTGGGGCTCGTGCTGACGGACTTCCTGCACGCGGGGCGCCACGAGTCCGGGCAGACGGCGTTGATCCTCGGGGTCGGCTCGGGACTACACTCCGGGGGAGTGCTCTACCGCTTCCCCTGAGAGGGTCATGGAGTCACCGGCGTCGTTGACGGCCCTGGATGCGTTCTTCGCGGGGCCGGATGATCTCCCCATCGAGTTCGCCTTCTTCTACGAGCGGTTGCCCGCGGTGGAGGTGCTGGCCGAGGGGCTGGCGCGGACGCTGCCCGCGTTCGCGCGGCTGAGGGAGGGGGTGCCGCTGGTGGAGGTCTCGGGGGTGGAGGTCCCCCCCGAGGACAAGGTGTCGCGGGCCGTGCTCTTCGACTCCGTGCAGCCGGGCTCCGGGCCGCGGTGCCGGATGAAGATCTCCCACTTCACGGGGGGAGGAGGGTGCCTGGGGGCGAGCATGTCGCACGGGCTCGGGGATGGGGTGAGCCTGGTGGGCTTCCTGAGCGCGTGGGCGCGGGCCGTGCGCGGCGGGCAGGTGGCTCCGGCGGCTCCGGCCATGGAGCCCGTGTTGCCGCCCCTGCCGTCGTTGGACAAGTCCCTGTCCCTGGAGGCGCAGCTGCGGCGTGCGGGCTTCCGGCTCCGGGCGCCCACGACTCCCCGCGTCCGGGAGGAGTACCGCTGGGACATCCGGCGCTTTCCTCGCGAGGAGGTGGACACGCTGCTGCGGGACGCACGGGTGAGCCGTCCCCAGGTGACGTCGGGCGACGTGCTGGCGGCCCTCCTGTGGCGGCACTACCGGCAGTCCGGGCGGATGGCGAGATCCGAGCCGGAGCTGGCGACCGTCTTCGACTTCCGGCGCGTTCCCAGACTGCTGCCGGCGTCGTACTTCGGCAATGCCGGGCTGCCGCTGCGCGTGTCCCTGTCGTACGAGGAGGCCGCGGCGCTGTCGGTGCCCGCGCTCGCGGCCCTCATCCGGGCGCGGCTCCAGTCCGCGAACGCCGAGGACTTCCTGCGGTGCCATGCGCTCCTGGAAGAGGTGCAGCGCAGGTGGGGGCGCGAGGGCGTGGACTGGCTGGGGTTCTCGACGGAGGGCCACGGGCTGCTGGTCAACAACATCTCCCGCTTCGATCTGTCGCTGCTCGACTTCGGCACGGGCGCGCCGCACGCGTTCGACGTGATCACCCCGATTCCGCGCGTGTGCTTCATCATCTCCCGGGGAGACACCCTGGAGGCGCATACGTCGCTGCCGAAGGCCTAGCGCGCCGGCTCGTCCGGTGGCCGAGGGAGCGGGCCTCTCCCGGGGGCCCGTTCCATCACATCCGTCCCGTGCGGACTCCTTCTTGATTGACGTGTACCCCCAGATGGCCGACAGGCCGCGAGGAGTCCGACATGAAGAAGAACGCCAAGGACAAGGCACCTCGGAAGGGTGGGAAACCCTTCTTCGCGCACTTGCTGGAGGCGCAGGAGTTGGAGCGGGTCTCGGGTGGCTGCAGGCCCGTATCGCATCCGGAGACCCGGAAGTACCCCTCCGACTCCGACGAGGGCGACAAGGAGCCGATCTTCACCACCTTGAAGTACCCCTCGGACAATGAGGACAGCGGCACCATTTCCTGAGGCTCCATCCCACGCCGGGACCGCGATGTGCCCCCCATGACCCGGCGGTGCCTCCGGCCGTATCGTTGGACCTCATGCGATCGTCGGGTCCCGTCGTGGGTCGTCCGTTGATGTTCCTGCTCCTGCTCGCGTCGAGCGCCCGGGCCTCCGAGCCCGCGCCGGACAGCGCCGCGAAGCCGCCTCCGGCCGCGCTCCAGCAACGGGTGGAGCAGGCGATGAAGAGCGCCGAGGAGCCTCTCTCTCGCGAGGAGTGCCAGGCGCTCACGGGCTGGACGCAGCCGCTCGAGGAGTGCTCGCTCACGGCCGTGGTGGGAGGAAGGGCCGCGTTCCTCCAGCTCACGACGGAGTGTGGCGGGGACTCGTGTGACGTGCAGGTCTTCGTCTACCGCCCGGGCCGGCCCCTGCTGCGGTTGCCGGACTCCATCAAGGGCGGCTCGCTCACGGGGGGCCACCTGGCGATGACGCCCTCGCTGGAGCACGTCATCACCGACTGGGTGGGCCTGGGTCCGCGAGACATGGGGGACTGGCGCGTCGAGCTCTACCGGATCGAGCTCCGGACGGGGAAGGCCTCGCCCTGGGTGAAGGGCTGCTTCTCCCCGGCGCTGTCTCCGGGAGGCCGGTGGATCCTCTGCCGCAACCGGCGCGGGGACGTGTTGAAGGTGCCCCTCACGGGAGGCACTCCCACGCTGGTGCACCGCAGCGGCCTCTCCGCCGAGCAGGTGCTCTGGACGCCCTACGCCTCCCTCTACCCGGACGCCGTCACCTTCCCCTCGCCGGAGCGCCTCCAGGTCACCACGATCGTCCTGGGAGGCCCGGAGGGCGAGGAGCGCCGCACCCAGGAGCTTGCCTGGAAGGAGTAGCCACCCGTGTTGAGCGGGAGGCTGCACCCTCTCCCTCTGGGAGAGGGCGGGGGGTGAGGGTCTTCATTTGCGCGACGTGTTCCAGTGAGCCGATTCACCGGAACGCGTTCACGACGAAGACTCCAGCACGCGAGAATTCGAGGATGGCCGTTCCGGGTTTGGATTCGGGCTTCTTCTGCAACTGACCACGAGCGAGCCGAGCCACAGCGCAAATGGGAATCGGCTCTTCGTCGGGCACGTGCGCCTCGTAATACCGGATGACGACCTGCGGGCCACCCGTCCACACCCGGCCATAAAGACGGGTAACGGGCGGAAGGGGTCCGAGGCTCTTGTCCAGCATGCTTTCCACGGGCCCGTCATACAGGGTGATGGGGCTGGTGTCGGTCTGGTTGGTGTCCAGTTCGACGATCGAGCCATCCCCCACATTCAGGTGAAGGACCCGCATGACTTCGAGCGCCTTTTCCGGGCATTCCTGCGGGCCTGGGCTCCCGTCTGGGCGAAGGGGCACGCCTCCGGCAGTCACACAACCGGAGCACATCCACAGCAGGACGACGGGGGCCAGAAGTGGCACGTGGATCAGAGCCATTTGGGCACGCATGTACTAGCGCAACAGTTGTCGATCCAGAAGAACCCAGACCTCTCGCAGCCCGGAGCCTCGTCGGAAGAGCTCTAGAACGAGCCGCTCGGGGCCCATCTTCGAGTCGAAGACGCCCGCGTCCATGACGACGGCGATGGTCCCGCTCATTCCTCCCGGTGCCAGGTACTCCTGGGTGGCACGCAGCGCAAAAGGCTTCTTCTCTCCTCCAGCCTCGGTCACCACGCGCGCTTCCAACAGACTCCAAGACTCGGTGGGGCTGTTGTTCTTCACGTCGAAGACGACCGCGACCTTGTTGTCTTTCTTGCTGGCGAGAACGGTTACCAGGAATTCAACGCCCTGGGGATTCTTGAAAAAATGAACCAGCTTCGGACGCATCGACGTCATTTTCACCGCCCCCTTCGCCAGGAGTGCGGCGAGGGCGTGGTCGATCGAGGTCTCCTCGTTGCGGTAGCGCTCATTCTCTTCCTCGAGAACGCGCTCCCGGGTCTGGTGATGAGCCAGACGGCTCCGGAGCGCTTCCGGGCTTTCTTCGTCAGGGAACACATTCACCTGATGATCGAACCGCGCTTCTTGGGCCGTGACCGTGAAGGGGAGTTCCTTCCCGTTCAGCAGCGTCACGACCAGCAGGAAGCGATCCTCCGGGTCGAGGTCCTTGAGTGGCGTCACGACGACGAGATGACCCCCTGCGAGCAAGGGCTCGAAGCGGCCTTCCCAACCCAGCATCTTCGTTTTGGCGGGGTCGACCGGCTGCGCGAACCGAAGCACGGTTCCCATTCCACCGGCGACGTACACCGGGTGTACCGCTTCCCTTGGATCGTCCGGAAGGTAGAGGCTCCGGGAGACAGGCTCGTGTCCCTTGGCCACGGCCATGGACGCCACGAGGACCAGGAGCAGGGTAGACTGCCGAGGTAGGAAGTTCCTCATATAACCACCTAACCTAAGAAATTGGGTCGCGGATGTCCAGCGTTCCATGCTCCGACCTGTCACTGCGTCTCCGGGACCTGTTCTGAGGGTCGCGTGACTCCGAACATTCACTATGACAACCGCGAGATCGAGGGCGAGCGGATCGAGTTCCCCAAGCACGCCATCTACTTTCTCGGGCCGAACGTCACATTCCGGCGTTGCACCCTCGTCTTCAGCGTTGCCGCGAGGTGGCTGCACCTGCTGTCAGGGAAGCTGATCGACTGCACCATTCAGGCGAAGAGCGAGCTCACGACCCTGCCGTGGGCCACGATGAATCTGAGGGGATGTCGTTTCAAGGGCCGGTTTGCCGGCAACGACTTCGGGTTTCGTCAGGACCTGGACGACAGCTCGAGGAGCGGGCGGATCGAGGACTGCGACTTCACCGACGCACGGCTCGATGGCTGCCGGTTCTTCAACTGCGACATGAGCTCGATTCGACTGCCGCGCTGGCCATGCTTCACGTTCATGGATCCGCGCGGGCATGCGGTGGAGCTGGGTCGTTGCGAGTGGCCGGGCCGGTTTGGGAATCTCATCGAGAGACTTGCCACGATTCCCGAAGGCACGGTCGCGGTGACCTGGCACGCGCCTACCGTCGCAGAGAGGATGGACACGACAGGCGAGGAACTGCGCGCGGCGCTGGAGCGGGCACCTGGGATCTTCATGTAGCCCAGGCAGCTTCTTCCGCGCATCCAGGTGCCGGCCTACTCCTCCGCCTCGAAGTCCACGTTGAAGACCAGGCGCTGGTCTCCGGGCAGCATGAAGGTCTTCTCCCAGACGGACTCGTTCTGGGTGACGCGCAGCTGGTGCTCGCCCTCGAACAGCGTCTTCTCGGAGACCGGTGCCGTGCCCAGGTCCTGCCCGTCGAGCGTCACCTTCGCTCCGGAAGGCGCGTGCACCAGGATGGAGCCCATACCCAGGCGGATGCGGAACGTCACCGTGTCCGGAGTGGAGCGCACGTCGATCATCCGTGCCGTCCGCAGCCCTCGGGCCTCGTCCAGGAAGTTGAGCATGTGGCGGCCCGGCGCGAGCGGAACCGTCAACGGCGAGCGGCCCATGGCCTTGCCATCCACGGACACCGACACGTCGCCGGGACTCACGAAGATCTCCACCGGCGTGGGCGGCACGGTGGGCGCCGCCGGGGCCGCCGCCACGCGCACTCCGGCATCCGTTGGGGACGCGGGCGCGGCCTCGAGCAGCACGGGCGTGTCGAACCGCAGCTCCTCACCCGCGTCCGTCCCCAGGTCCTCGACGGGCGGGGGCTTCTGCCGGACGCTCCAGACGGTACCCACCGCGCTCACGAGCAGCACGGCGCCCACCGCGACGGCGAGGGGCGTGGACGAGCGGCGCGCACGCGCGGGCCGGGTCTCGGCGGGAGGCGGCGCCGGCACAGCGGGGGGCTCGGCCACGGCGGGCGGCGCCAGGCTCGCGGGCGGCACGCTCGGCGCCGGCTCCTCCGGTGGCACGGCCGTGGGGAGCTGCGTGCGGACGGAGACGGGCTCGGGCGCGAGGATGGGCGCGGAGCCGGTGATGGGGAGCTGCGCGCGCACGGAGATGGGCTCGGGCGCGATGATGGGCGCGGAGCCCGTGATGGGGATCTGCGTGCGGGCGGAGACGGGCTCGGGCGCGACCACGGGCACGGGCCCGGTCAGACGCGCGGGCGCGACCGCGCCGCGGGCGAGCGCCTCGAGCCCCTTGTCGATCGTCCGCTTCCGGGCGGCCCGCAGCTCGTTGTCGGGAGGGATCAGCTTCGAGATCAGCTCGGCGAAGGCCGTGGACGGGGGCAGCTCGCCCGAGACGGCCACCAGGGCCTCGCGGAAGGCGAGGGCACTCGGGTACCGGTCCCCGGAGCGCTTGGCCGTCGCGCGGCGCACCACCTCGTTGTAGGGCAGGGGGATCTCGGGCGGCAGCGGCGGCAGCGGCCGGTTGAGGATCGCCTTGTCCGGCTCGATCGAATCCTGGAACGGCTTGCGCCCCGAGAGGCACTCGTACAGCAGCAGCCCCAGGAGGAACACATCCGTCAGCACCGAGGAGGCCTCGCGGCCGCCCAGGAGCTGCTCGGGGGCGATGTACAGGCGCCGGTTGCGCACCCGGCGTCCATTGCGCTCCCTCGGCGCCACCCCGAGCGCTCCGTACCCCGACACCTTGCACACGCCGTTGAACGAGACCATCACGGTCTCCGGGCGCAGATCTCCGTGGATCAGCGGCGTCCCATCATCGTTGCCCGCCACGTGCGCGTAGTGCACGCCCATGGCCACGTCCGCGGCCACCAGCGCCGCCAGGGGCGGGGGCAGCCGCTGGGCCGCGTCCAACACCTGGCGCAGCGGCTCTCCATCCGCGTACTCCGTCACGCGCGCCAGCCGGCCCTCCAGCGTCACCAGCCCATGCACCCGCAGGATGTTGGGATGCTCGAACACGACGGCGCGCTCCGTCTCCCGCTCCAGCCGCGCGCGCTGCATCGCGTCCTGCGCCACCTCGGCCGGGGCCCACACCAGCACCACCGGCCGCGGCGCGGCTCCTTCTTCCAGCGCCAAGGCCAGAAACGGGCGCGAACCCTCTCCTGGCATCAACGGACCCAGTGACTGGTAGCGAACCTGGCTCATGGATTCCCTCTTCTACGGCGACCCGACTCCCACCGCCAGCCACAGGGTGTGAGTTCCACTCCCTGACAGAATGGTAAAAATCGAAGAATCCACCAGCCGTGAAATGAGAACTTCACTTTCCCTGGAAAACAAAGTATTAATACACCTCTACTGAATTGATTCGGTGGGGCTGTGTTGACCCTCCCTGATGGTGGAGTCGAGGCAGCCCCGGAGGGGAGTGGGGCATGCGGCGGACCTCTTACCAGTCGCTGATGCGTCACGAGGGCCAGACGGGCTCGGGGACGGGTGCGTGCCGGCCGGTCTTCGTGTTCTCCGGGCAGGGGTCGCAGTGGACGGGCATGGGGCGTGCGCTGCTGGAGCGCTCGACGGTGTTCGCGCTGGTGCTGAAGGCGTGCGACGTGCAGGTGCGGCGGCTGATGGGCTGGTCGTTGCTGGAGGTGCTGACGTCGGACAGCGCGCGGCTGGGAGACATCGAGGTGAGCTGTCCGGCCATCGTGTCCATGGAGATCGCCCTGGCGGCGCTGTGGCGCTCGTGGGGAATCGAGCCGGTGGCGGTGGTGGGGCACAGCATCGGCGAGGTGGCGGCGGCGCACGTGGCGGGAGTGCTGACGCTGGAGGACGCGATGCGGGTCATCTGCCACCAGGGCCGGACGGTGGGGAAGCTGAAGGGGAAGGGGGCCATGGCGGTGGTGGGGTTGCCGTGGGCGCACGTGGGAGAGGCGCTGCCCGAGTTCTCGGGCCAGGTATGGCGGGTCATCCACGCGAGCCCCGAGTGGACGGTGGTGGCCGCGGAGCCGGAGGTGTTGGAGCGGGTGCTGGGGGCGTTGCGCAGGCGCGGGGTGCCGGCGCGCCGGGTGGACTCGGAGGTGGCGGCGCACTGTCCGCAGGTGGATCCGTACCGGGAGGAGCTCCAGGGGTTGCTGCGGGACATCTGCCCGCGCTCGGAGCGGCGGCCCATCGTCTCCACGGTGACGGGAGGCGCGCTGGCGGGGCCGCGGTTCGACGCGGGCTACTGGGTGCGCAACCTCGCCGAGCCGGTGCTGTTCCGCGAGGCGGTGGACACGCTGCTCGACATGGGGCACGACGCCTTCCTGGAGGTCAGCCCGCATCCGCTGGTGAGGCACTCGCTGGAGTCGTGCCTGGAGGGCGCGGGAGTGGAAGGGCGGCTGTTCGTGTCGATGCGGCGCGGCAAGGAGCCGACGCAGGAGATGCTGGCGACGCTGCGCAGCCTGTCCCGGCCGCCCGCGCCGGAGCGGCAGGCCGAGGCGTCATTATCGGTGGCCGGGGAGCCGTTCCTGGCGCACGTGGCGTGAATCACCCGAGCAGCAGGGGCCGCCGAGCAAATGCGGTGTGTTGCGGCAACCCGTGGCATCCGGTGCGCGCGGGGCAATGAGACGGCGGGCGGGCGGGTGAGCGCCCGGTCGCCGCGGCAGCCGCGGCTCGGAGCCGCCCCCGGACGCCGCACCCTACCTCGGATGTCACCTCCTCCTGTATGATGGGAGGGGTCTGGCGGGAGCGCCAGCGGGAGGAGTGCGAACATGGGTCGGGGAAAGCGTCCAGCCACCTACGAGGACATCGAGGCCCTGCCGACAGGGTGGGTGGGGGAGATCATCGACGACGAGCTGTGGGCCTTTCCACGGCCGGCGGCGTGGCACACGCGGGCGGCTTCGAAGCTGGGCGTGCTGTTGGATCGCTTCGACGTTGGGCAGGGCGGTCCAGGGGGGTGGTGGCTCCTGGACGAGCCGGAGCTGCACTTCGGACGGCAGGTGCTGGTCCCGGACCTGGCGGGCTGGCGGCGGGAGCGGGCGCCCGGGCTGCTGGAACGGGACGAGCCCTTCTTCGACCTGGCGCCTGACTGGGTCTGCGAGGTGCTGTCGCCCTCCACGAGCGCGTTGGACCGGGGGCGCAAGCTGGACGTCTACCACCAGGAGGGGGTGAGCCATGCGTGGCTGGTGGACCCGCGAGCCCACACCCTGGAGGTGTACCGCCGGGGCAGGAAGGGCTGGCGGCTCGCCGCCCGTCACGGGGGCGAGGAGGTGGTTCGCGCCGAGCCCTTCGATGCCGAACCGCTCGAGCTGGGGCTGCTCTGGGTGACGAAGTCCACCCCAGCTCCAGGGCCCTGAGGCCTACCCCGGGGTGAACCACACCACGGAGAGGGGAGGCAGCGTCAGCGTGGCCGAGGCCTCCTGTCCGTCCCAGCCGAACTGCTCGGTGTGGATGCGGCCCATGTTGCCGATGCCGGAGCCGCCGTAATCCCGGGCGTCCGTGTTCATCAGCTCCACGTAGCCGCCGTGCCGGGGGAAGCCGACGCGGTAGCCCTCGCGGGGCACGGGCGACAGGTTGGCGATGCACACCACGTGGCCTCCCGGCTGCCGCGAGCGCCGCACGAAGGCGAACACGTTGGCCGCCGCCGCGTCCGGTTGCAGCCACTGGAAGCCGAACGGCTCGCTGTCCGCGTCGTACAGCGCCGGGTGGCTCCGGTAGAGCTTGTTCAGGTCCGCCATCATCGCGCGGATGCCCCCGTGGCCCGGATCCCCGAGCAGGTGCCAGTCCAGGCTCCGGTCGTTGTTCCACTCGGCGGGCTGGCCGAACTCGCCGCCCATGAAGAGCAGCTTCTTGCCCGGGTGCGCCCACATCCACGCCAGCAGCGCCCGGAGGTTGGCGCGCTTCTGCCACGCGTCTCCCGGCATCTTCCCGTACAGCGAGCCCTTGCCGTGCACCACCTCGTCATGGCTCAGCGGCAGCATGAAGTGCTCGCTGAAGGCGTACAGCAGGCCGAAGGTGAGCTGGTTGTGGTGGTGCTGACGGTAGATGGGATCCTTCGAGTAGTACGTCAGCGTGTCGTGCATCCAGCCCATGTTCCACTTGAAGTGGAAGCCGAGTCCGCCCTCGTGGGTGGGCTGGCTCACCTTGGGCCACGCGGTGGACTCCTCGGCGATCATCACCGCGCCGGGGAACTTGCGGCGCACGGTGTCGTTGAGCTCGCGCAGGAAGGAGATGGCCTCCTCGTTCTCGCGGCCGCCCCAGCGGTTGGGGACCCACTCGCCATGCTTGCGGCTGTAGTCGAGGTACAGCATGGAGGCCACCGCGTCCACGCGCAGGCCGTCGATGTGGTACTCCTCGAGCCAGAAGAGCGCGTTGGCGATGAGGAAGTTGCGCACCTCGTTGCGGCCGAAGTTGAAGACGTAGGTGCCCCAGTCCGGCTGCGTGCCCTGGCGGGGATCCGCGTGCTCGTAGAGGGCCGTGCCGTCGAACTGGCCCAGCGCGTGCGCGTCCCGGGGGAAGTGTCCGGGCACCCAGTCCAACAGCACGCCGATGCCCTGCTCGTGCAGGTAGTTGACGAGGTAGCGGAAGTCATCCGGGTGGCCGAAGCGCGCGGTGGGGGCGTAGTAGTTGCCCACCTGGTAGCCCCAGGAGCCGCCGAAGGGGTGCTCCGAGACGGGCATCAGCTCCACGTGGGTGAAGCCCATCTGCTTCACGTAGTCGGCGAGCGCGGTGGCCATCTCCCGGTAGCTGAGGGAGCGATCGCCGTCCTCCACCACGCGCCGCCACGAGGCCAGGTGCACCTCGTAGACACTCCACGGCTCGTGGTCCACGTTCTTCCCGCGGCGCGCCTCCATCCACTGCCCGTCCGACCACTGGAAGTGGTTCAGGTCGTGCACCACCGAGGCCGTGGCCGGAGGCACCTCGGTGCGGAAGGCGTACGGGTCCGACTTCAGCAGGCGCGCGCCGCCGTGGCCGGGGCGGATCTCGAACTTGTAGCGCGTGCCCTCGGCGACCTCGGGGATGAAGAGCTCCCAGATGCCCGAGGCGCCCATGCGCCGCATGGCGTGCAGCCGGCCATCCCAGCTGTTGAAGTCACCCACCACGGACACGCCCGCGGCCGTGGGCGCCCACACCGCGAAGGCCACGCCGCTGATGCCGCTGTGGTGGATGGGGTGGGCTCCCATGCGCTTCCACACGTCCTCGTGCCGGCCCTCGCCCACCAGGTGCAGGTCGATGTCGCCCAGCGTGGGCAGGAAGCTGTAGGGGTCCCTCAGGGTGAACTTCTTGTTGCCCGGGTACTCCACCTCGATGAGGTAGTTGAAGTGCTCCGTCTTGCCGTTGATCCGGGCCTCGAAGACGCCCCCCAGCCGGTGCGTCATGGGAATCCGCCCGCCGAACTCGGGCAACACGTGGAGGGCCACGGCATCCGGGCGGAAGGCCCGGACGACGATCGCGTCCCCATCCGGGTGGATGCCCAGCACGCGATGCGGCTCGGGGTGCCTCAGCTCCACCACCTGCTGCAGCTCCGCATCCACCTGCTGCCGATCCATCGGCTTCTTCACTTGCGAACCTCCATCCTCATGAGTGCCTGGACGGGGATGCGCACCCAGTCCGGCCGGTTCTGCAACTCGTAGCGCACTTCGTAGAGCATCTTCTCCAGCTCGAAGGCGTCAAGCATCGAATTGAAGGACGCATCGTCCTGGGGCAGGAAGGCCGCCCCGCGCGTGGCGGCGCGGTAGCCCTCGAGAAAGGCCTTGCGTGCCGGGCCCACGCGATCGCCGCCGCTCTGGCCCTCCAGCCCCACCGTCGCCTCCGCGTAGTCGAAGGAGCGCAACATTCCCGCAACGTCCCGCAGGGCCGAATACTTCTCCCGCCGCTGGGCGAAGCTGCGGCCCGGCTCTCCCTCGAAGTCGAAGAGGAGCCAGTCCCCCTCGGTGCGCAGTACCTGGCCGAGGTGGAGATCTCCGTGGATGCGGATCTTCTGCCCCGAGGGCGGCACCTGCGCCAGCTGGGTGGCGTGGCCGATGAGGCTCTCGCGGCGGCCCTCCAGGTCGGGGAACTGGCGGGAGGCCTCGTTGAGGGTGACGCCCATCTCTCCCACGATGGAGGCGCTCCAGCGCTGCATGTCCTCGGCGAGGAGGGGCTCCGGGGAGAAGGCGGGATCATCCGTGCTGGAGGCGAACGCATGGTGCAGCTCGCCCAGCCGCTGGCCCAGGCCGCGCAGCTCGCCGAGGAAGGCGTCCGTCAGCCGGGGTCCGGCGCGGAAGTGCTTCAGCGTGTAGAGCCAGCCGTCGGTGACGTGGGGGATGTAGCGGTGGACCACGGCGAGGGTGGCGCCCGCGGGCCCCTCGGACTGGAGCGCGCCCAGCAGGGTGGGCGTGGCCCGGAAGGACGTCTTCGTGGCGAGGAAGCGGCCCACCTCGTACTCGGGGTTGAGGCCGGCCTCCAGCTTGCGGATGACCTTGAAGATGACCTTCTCGGCCACCACCACCGAGGTGTTGCTCTGCTCCACCTGGAGCCGGCGCACGGGCAGGGGCGAGGGCAGGGCCATCAACCCCTCGGGGGTGTCCAGCCACTCGCCCTTCACCGAGCCCGAGGCGCTGGGGATGGAGCGCTTCTCACGGATGAGGCTGAAGAGACCGCGCAGCACCTCCACGTCATCGAGCGCGTCCTGGACGCCCTCGCCCTTGCTCTCCACGGGGAGCAGGTAGCGGTCCGGGTGGCCCAGCTCGTAGGTGACCTCCACCACGGCGAGGGTGAAGTCGCGTCCGCCGGGCAGCTCGACGCGGGCGTGGTCCACCACGGTGACGGCCTTGATGGGCCAGGCCTTGCCGGCGAACCAGCGCTGGTTGCGGAGGTAGTCTGGCAGTTTGGTCAGGTCGATGGGGGCGGTCACGGCATTCCTCTCCCGGGCGCGAGCTTCTCGAGGCGGAACCACAGGAACATGTAGGGGCCGAGCGTGAGCTGGTACGGCATGCCGGAGATGCGCGGGAAGGGCGTCTCGCCGATCAGCTCCACGGGCACCTGGCCCTCCCACTCGCGCATGTCGAGCACCGCCGGCTGGGCGAAGCGCGAGAGGTTGCAGATGATGAGGATCGTCTGTCCCTCGTACTCGCGGGTGAAGGCGAGCACCTTGCGGTTGTCGTGGTGGACCCAGCGCAGCTTGCCCATGGCGAAGGCGGGGTAGCGCTGGCGTACGCGCAGCAGCCGCTTCATCCAGTTGAGCATGGACGAGCGGGTGCGCTCCTGGGCCTCCACGTTGATGGACTGATAGCCGTAGACGGGGTCCGCGATGATGGGGGCGTACAGGCGCGCGTAGTCGGCGCGGGAGAAGCCCGCGTTGCGGTCGCTCGTCCACTGCATGGGGGTGCGCACGCCGTTGCGATCGCCCAGGTAGATGTTGTCCCCCATGCCGATCTCATCCCCGTAGTACATGACGGGGGTGCCGGGCAGGGTGAACAGCAGGCTGTGCATCAGCTCGATCCGCCGCCGCCCGTTGTCCATGAGGGGAGCGAGCCGGCGCCGGATGCCGAGGTTGATGCGCATGCGCGGATCCGTGGCGTACTCCCGGTACATGTAGTCGCGGTCCTCGTCCGTGACCATCTCGAGCGTCAGCTCGTCGTGGTTGCGCAGGAAGATGGCCCACTGGCAGTTGTCGGGGATGTCCGGGGTCTGCTGGAGGATTTCCACGATGGGCGTGCGGTCCTCGCGGCGCACCGCCATGAAGAGGCGGGGCATCACGGGGAAGTGGAAGCCCATGTGGAACTCGTCGCCGTCACCGAAGTAGACGCGCACGTCGGCGGGCCACTGGTTGGCCTCGGCGAGCAGCATCTTGTCGCCGCCGTACTCCGCGTCGAGCGTCTTGCGCAGCTTCTTGAGGAAGGCGTGGGTCTCGGGGAGGTTCTCGCAGTTGGTGCCCTCGCGCTCGAAGAGGTAGGGCACGGCGTCGCAGCGGAAGCCGTCCACGCCCATGTTCAGCCAGAAGCGCATGACGTCCAGCATGGCCTCCTGGACCTCGGGGTTGTCGTAGTTGAGGTCCGGCTGGTGGCTGAAGAAGCGGTGCCAGAAGTACTGCTTGGCGACGGGATCCCACGTCCAGTTGGAGCGCTCGGTGTCGGTGAAGATGATGCGCGTGCCCCGGTACTTCTCGTCCGTATCGCTCCAGACGTAGAAGTCGCGCTTGGGGCTCTTGGGATCGCGCCGCGCCTCCTGGAACCAGGCGTGCTGATCGCTCGTGTGGTTGACGACGAGCTCGCTGATGACGCGGATGTCGCGCTTGTGGGCCTCGTCCACCAGGCGCTGGAAGTCCGCGAGCGTGCCGTAGTCCGGGTGCACCGCGTAGTAGTCCGCGATGTCGTAGCCGTCGTCCTTCAGGGGTGACGGGTAGTGGGGCAGGATCCACAGGCAGGTGACGCCCAGGTCCTGCAGGTACGGGAGCTTCTCGATGAGACCGGGGATGTCCCCGTGCCCATCCGCGTTCGAGTCATAGAACGCGCGGATGTGCAGTTCGTAGATGACTGCCTTCTTGTACCAGAGCGGATCCGTCCGGGTCATAAGCTCGCTGGGGTGTCATTCGTAGTAGTCGAACGCCTGTTCGCTGCGGCGGAAGCGGTACACGGCCCAGATGGCCGCGGGCTGCTCGGGCGTGAGACGCACGTGCGCGGTGGGCCCCTGCCACAGGCTCCGCTCGTCCGTCATCAGCTCGTGGACCTGATACGTCTCGTCCGGTGGGATGCCCAGCTCCTTCAGGGGCACGTGCAGCACGGACTCCTGGGCATGGTAGGGATCGAAGCTCACCGCCACGAGCACCTGGCTCGAGCCGTCTGGGGTGCGCTTCAGGTAGAACATCACCTGCTCGTTGTCCGAGGGATGGAAGCGCAGGTTGGAGTAGAGCTGGAAGGCGCGGTGCTCGCGGCGGATGGCGTTGAGCCGGGAGATGTAGCCGCGGATGTTGCCCGGGCGCTCCAGGTCCCACGCCTTGAGCTCGTACTTCTCCGAGTCGAGGTACTCCTCCTTGCCCGGCTTGACGGGAGTGCCCTCGCACAGCTCGTAGCCGCAGTACATGCCCCAGGTACTGGAGAGCGTGGCGGCCATGGCGGCGCGCAGGCGGAAGCCTCCGGGGCCGCTGCGCTGGAGGAACTCGGGGAGGATGTCCGGGGTGTTGGGCCAGAGGTTGCCGCGCATGAAGTCGGCCACGGGCGGCGAGGTGAGCTCCGTGAGGTACTCCTCCATCTCCTGCTTGAAGTTGCGCCAGGTGAAGTAGGTGTACGACTGCTGGAAGCCGAGCCTGGCCAGGGCCTTCATCACCTTGGGACGGGTGAAGGCCTCGGAGAGGAAGACGACGTCGGGCCGGACGGAGTGGACCTCGCGGATGAGCCAGGCCCAGAAGGGCAGGGGCTTGGTGTGCGGGTTGTCCACGCGGAAGATGCGCACGCCCTGCTCCACCCAGTGCATCACCACCGACTTGAGCTCGGGCCAGAGCGTGGCACGCCCGGGGCCCATCCAGTCGAAGTTGACGATGTCCTCGTAGCGCTTGGGCGGGTTCTCGGCCGTCTTGATGGTGCCATCGGGCCGGTGGAGGAACCACTCGGGGTGCTCCTTCACGTAGGGGTGGTCCGGCGAGCACTGCCAGGCGATGTCCAGGGCGATCTCGATGCCCAGGGCGTTGGCGGCCTGGACGAAGTGCCGGAAGTCCTCGAGCGTGCCGAGCTGGGGGTGCACGGCCTTGTGGCCGCCCTCGGCGGCGCCGATGGCCCAGGGGCTGCCCACGTCCTCGGGGCCCGCGGTGAGGCTGTTGTTCTTTCCCTTGCGCGCCGTGCGGCCGATGGGGTGGATGGGTGGCAGGTAGATGACGTCGAAGCCCAGCGACTGCACGTAGGGGAGCCACTTCTCGGCGTCCCGGAAGGAGCCGTGCGTGCGGCCGTCGTTGCGCGTCGAGCGCGGGAAGAACTCGTACCAGGCGCTGAACTGGGCCTTCTCGCGGTCCACGAAGACCTCGAGCACGCGGTCGTACCGGGTGGCGAGGGAGCGATCCACGTACCTGGAAGCCGTGAGGGTGAGCCCTGGATCCATGGCCGCGGCGATGGCGTTGGGGCTCATGCCCTTGTCGAAGAGGGCGGCGGCCTCGGTGAGGCGCCGGGCCTCGTCGGGGCTGCCGGCCTTCTGGGCGCGCTCGGCGTGGGCGCGGAGCATGGCGGCGCCCTCGAGGAGCTCGCTGCGCACGTCACGGCCCACGTCCACCTTGCGTTTGATCTCGGTGACCCAGGTGGCGAAGAGGTCCGGCCAGGCCTCGACGGTGAACTCGTAGCGGCCGTTGCGGGCGAGGGGGAACTCGACCTCCCACAAGTCGTTGCCCTTGGCGGCCATGGGCACCTCGGCCCATTCGGTCACCTGCTCCTTGGGCGCGGATTGCCTCCAGCGCACCACGGCCACCAGGATGTCGTGACCCTCCTTGAAGATGTCGGCCTTGACCGTGAGGGACTCGCCCTCGACGCGCTTCACGGGCCATCGTCCGGCGTCCAGCTGGGGGCGGACGTTCTCGATGACCGTGCTTCCGATTCTTTCGCTCATAAAGACAGGTGGCCTCTATAGGTCCCCGCGCCGCGCTGCCCTGGCGCTATTTTTCACCACGCGTTGATTCAAGACGCTCCAGGCGTCCGGCCCGTTGGCCCGTCAACGTTAGGAATGGCTCCGCACGGTGCACACCGGGTGGGATGGGCCGCTCCCCTGTCCGGCGCTCGGGCCAGGCGAGCGGGCAGACGGGGCAGGGGGTGGTGGGGCGGGCCCCGGGTTGCTTGCCCGGTGGTTTGACGGGCCAGGGGATTAGCGCCTGTAATCCTTGAGTTTCGGCTTCCGGCCCCTTCGGTGGGCTGGGGAAGGTGCGGCGTGTCCCTCCAACTCGTTGATCTGAGCCCCTCGCGAGCGCAGCGGTCTCCCGGCTTCATCGTGCTCGCGCTGGCGGGCCTGCTGCTGGTGCTGCTTGTTGGGTGCAGCACGGCCTCACGGGTCGTGCGCCTGGACACGGGTGAGGGCAAGCCCCTCGTCGTCACTCCGCGCGGCGGCGAGCCGCCGGTACAGTTGCGCGAGGGCGAGTTCAAGGCATCCCTGGCCGAGCTGGCGCGGGAGGTGCGGCCCGCGGCCAACCCCCTGCAGCACGCCCGGCAGTTGATGTTCGACTCCCGCTGGCACGAGGAGGTGTACCTGACGTGGACGGGGCGGCGCCTCGAGCTGGACCCCGAGGGAGAAACGGCGCGGCGGGCGGCCCAGGCGTGCCTGACGCTGACGCACGACTACGGTCGTTGGTGTGAGCGCCAGGGGCGATCTCGAGACTGCCTGTCGCTGCTGAAGCACGGGCCTGTCCTCGATGCGGATGGCCGGTACGTCGTGGCCATGGAGCTGGCGCTCGGCGTGGTGTGGAACGAGACGCGGGAGGCCTTCAAGGACATGGCCAGTCCGGAGGCGGTGCGAGCCACCCTCGTGTCCGCCATGGCCATGTACCTGATGCTCTGGTCGATTCCCGAGCCCGCGAGCAAGGGCCTGGCTGCCAGCCTGACGGCCGGGCTCATCGCCTACCTTGGCGTGGACACTGTCTGGAGCCTCATCCAGGGCTGGAGGCTACTGGTCGCGGAGGCGGACCAGGCCACCACCTTCGCCGAGCTGCGCGCGGCGGGCGAGCGGTTCGGCCGGGTGATGGGGAAGAACTCGGCGCGCGTCTTCATCCTTCTGACGACGGCGGCGCTCGGGAACACGGCGGGGCTGGCGGTGAAGGGGCCGGGATTGCCTGGGGCCTCGCGGGCGGCGGTGCTGGCGGAGTCCCAGGCGGGCTTCCAGTGGGCCGCCGTGGGCGAGGTGCGGTCCGTGGCCGTGTCCGCGGAGGGGAGCTTTGCCATTGCCCTGGCACCGGGGGCAGTGGCCATGACGGCCCAGGGTCCGGGCGGTGGACAGCCCTCTTCCGGAAAGACGTCCGTCTACATTTCCGAGAGCCCAGTCACTGGAGATGTCCAGTACGTGGGTATCACCGATGCCATCGCAAGGCGCAGCGCTGAGCAGCTCAGGCAAAAGGGCATTCCTATTGAAAGGTTCATGGAGAACCTATCGAGGGAGGATGCGCGGGCTGTTGAGCAGGCGTTGATTGAAATCCATGGTCTCGGCAAGAACGGAGGGACGCTGATGAACCGCATCAACAGCATCGCCCGCTCCAATCCGAAGTACGCCGCCGCACTGCGCCGGGGATTGGAACTTCTCGAATCCATCGGCTACACGGTGAAATGACATGACGAAGCGGCGTAAGCGGGTTCGTATCGGAGATGTCCTGGAGGTCAGCACACCCAGGGGGCTGGCCTATATCCATCACACCTACTTCACCTATAGGCCGTACTTCGAGGTCATCCGCGTGCTGCCGGGATTCTTCGCCACGCGCCCTGTGGACTTCACGGATCTCGTCAACCACCCGAAGGCATACTTTGCCTTCTACCCGGCGCGAGTTGCGGTCTCCGAGGGCGTTGTCGAGATTGTTGCCCACCACCCGGTGTCTGCCGATAAGGCGTTCCCGGCCGTATACCGGTGGGCCGGAGCAAGGAGCCGGGAAGGCAGGGTCCTGGCCTGGCGAATCTGCGAGGGCACGAAGCAGACGCTGGTCCGAGAGCTCAGCGAGGAGCAGCGCTACCTGCCCATCGATCGGATCTGGATGCACGACTCCCTGGTGTCCGCCTTGGTGAAGGAATGGCGGCCCGAGCACGACATTGGCATCCCCCCAGCACGGCAAGCACCGGCCCCCACACCGGAGGTGCCGAAGCGCTCGGAGGACTCCGCCCCGCAGCGCGTCCGGCACTTCCTGTACTTCCCGACGGCGAAGGCCAGCAAGGCGGTGGCCGACCAGCTCTCCGCACAGCGCTTCACGGTGGAGCGCCGCAAGAGCGCCGAGGGGAAGAACTGGCTCGTCCTGGCCGGGCACACGGTGGGCCCGGATACACCGGACCTGGACTCCGTGCGTGAGACCCTGGAGCGCCTCGCGCAAGAGCATTCAGGGGAGTACGACGGTCACGAAGTCGAGATGATTCCCTGCACGGAATCGTCTCCATGAAAGTGAAGGGTGGGTTCATGCAGTGGATTTCTTCTGCCGGAGGTCCGCTGGTGCTCATCCCCAAGAGCTTGCAACCGCGATGGCAGGGGACGTGCGGAGTTCCCTCCGACTATGAGGTGGCTTGCGGCGTCGAGGGATACGCGGGTGTCATCGAAAAGGAGGGGAGCCATGTTCTCGTGCTTGGCGACGAACCTCTCCAGACCGCGGTCTCCCGTCTAAACGGAAGGCCTTGTCTGGTGCGGTGGGTCTACGCACCCTCTCCCGGTGTCGCGGAATCCTCTATGACGGCCATGGCGCCCCTGCTCTTGCGAGGCCCCATGGAATCCGTCGCCATTCGTGTCGGTAGTTCTCCCCTGGTTCTCATGGATGCCGGAGCCCATGGCGAGCACCCTGTTGACACGCTCGAAATGGAACTGGAGCCCGGTTCTTACGTTGTCCACGTGTATGAATTCGCTCCTGCTCGGGACATGAAGTTCCTGGTGCATGCGTTCGAGCCGCACTCAGAAAGATGACATGACGAAGCGGCGCACGCGGGTCCGTATCGGAGACGTCCTGGAGGTCAGCACGCCCAGGGGGCTGGCCTACATTCATTACACCTACTTCACCTATCGGCCGTACTTCGAGGCCATCCGCGTGCTGCCCGGCTTCTTCGCCACGCGTCCGGCGGACTTCACGGTCTTGGTAACCCACCCCAAGGCGTTTTTTGCCTTCTACCCGGTGAGACCGGCTGTCTCCCAAGGACTCGTCGAAGTCGTCTCCCATCACCCGGTGTCACCCAACCAGGCATTCCCGGCCATGTACCGGCGTGCGGGAGCCATGAGTCGAGAAGGCAGGGTTCTGGCGTGGCTCATCTTCGAAGGTACGGAGTACACGCTGGTCCGGGAACTGAGCGAGGAGCAGCGCTACCTGCCCATCGATCGGATCTGGATGCATGATTCGATGGTGTCCGCGCTGACGAACGAATGGCGGCCCGAGCAGGACGTCGGCATTCCCCCAGCGCTGCGAGAACCGTCCCCCAGGTCGGAGGCACCGAAGTCCTTGGATGATTCGGCCCCGCAGCGCGTCCGGCACTTCCTGTACTTCCCGTCGGCGAAGGCCAGCAAGGCGGTGGCCGACCAGCTCTCCGCACGGGGTTTCACGGTGGAGTGCCGCAAGAGCGCCGAGGGAAAGAACTGGCTCGTCCTGGCCTGGCACACCGTGGGCCCGGACTCACCGGACCTGGACTCCGTCCGTGAAACCCTCGAGCAGCTCGCGCAGGAGCACTCGGGGGAATACGACGGCCACGAAGTCGAAGTGACTCCCAGCCCGGCTTGACGGAGGGGATGAGCACAAGGCGCCCGGGCGGCAGGGGAGGGGGCGGATACCCGCGGACGGGTCGCCACCAGCTCCTGGGAGCCAGCCTCGGTTCGCGATGAGGGGTAAAGCAGGGACGCCCCTGGCGAGCTGCGCGCTCAGGGTCATCGGGTACCACTCTCGGTCATCAGGACCCGGGATGGCTGCGACGGCGGCTACGGCTGCGACTTGTGCTTGTAGAACAGCACCAGCGTGTAGCAGTGGAACTCGTTGTCGCTCGACTGGGCCACCACCCGGTCCACGATCTCCAGATCCGAGTTGCTCCTGATCCAGCGGGTGACGTTCTCACCCAGTTCCTCTCGCTCCTTCGCCTTCGTCGCGGAGAACACCTTCACGCCCGTGAACATCGCCTTCCACTCCTTGCGCTGTGTTTTGGACTGGTACTGAGTGTGAGGAAGGTTATCGCGCGCTCTTCACAGGTGTCAAAAAACCTTACCTGTAGGGGCCTCATGTAGGCAGGGGCTTCCCGCCCGGGGGGCCATGCCTAGATTCCCCGGGTCGCTGGATCTGGAAGCCCGGGGGACGGGCCCTCGGCAAGGGGTTGGGCGAAGGGGGATGGCCGTGGACGTCAAGACGAAGAAGGACCTGGCGGTGGACTTCATCAATGAGATCCGGACCATGGATCCCGCCGCGCTCAACGCGCTGATCGTCAAGGAGGCAGGCGAGGACCTCGCCCAGTTCTTCCTCAACTACAGCGCCAACCTCATCTCCAAGGACCCCTCCCGGGTCCTGGAGAACACTTCCTCGCTCATGCTGATGGGCTACCTCATCCGCACCCACGAGGAGAAGAACGGCCAGTCCAAGCCCACCGGGCTCCAGGGCTACGCCTTCGCCTGATTTCCGGCGGAGCAGGGTGCGCCGACACTCGACAGCTCCCACGGGAGCCTGCTAGGGACCGGCGCCCATGCTCATCGATCTGCACGCGCATTCCTACCTGTCCAAGGGTTGCGACCTGGATCCGCGCGCGGTCCTGGATCGTGCCGCGCTGTTCGGTCTGGACGGCGTGGCCTTCACCGAGACCAACACCCAGGACGGTTGTGACGAGCTCTTCGAGATCGGCGCGAAGTCCAAGGTGAAGGTCTTCGTCGGCCTCGAGCTCGTCACCGACCGGGGCCAGTACCTCTGCTTCTTCCCGAAGCCGGAGCGCGCCCCCGAGCCGGTGCAGATGTGGGGCAGCAACCGCGAGAAGCCCTGGAGTGCCGCCGAGTGTCTTCCCAAGGTGCGCTCGCTCGGCGCCGCCATCGTGGCCGCCCGGCCGTATGACCGGGACTCGCCCAACCCCGCCATGGACTACGTCCGCTCGCTCGGCGGCGTGCTGTGCGCCGTGGAGGGCTACAACGCCCGCGTGAAGCAGACCTCCAATGATCTCGCCGTCGAGGCCGCCGAGGTCCTCAAGCTGCCGTGCACCGGTGGCAGTGACGCCCGCGGCTCGCTCGACGAGGTGGGCTATGGCGCCACCTTCTTCAAGAAGCCCGTGCAGACGCAGGAGCAGCTCGTGGCCGCGTTGCTGGCCGGGGACTTCTACCCCGTCATGGCCGGCGAGCTGCCCCGGCTCACCCGCCCGGGCGAGGCCCAGGCCTCCCGCGGGGGTGGCAAGCGCCGTGGCGGTGGAGGCGGTGGCGGTGGCGGGGGTGGGCGCCGTCGTCGCGGCTGACCCCCACCCCCACGGGGGAGAGGGAGTCGTCCGCGGCTACTTCGCCGTGGCGGGTGGGGCCTCGTCCACCCGGGTGACCAGGCCGTCGGTGATGTACACCCGGCGCTTTTCCCCCGGGTAGATCCACTCCTGGTGCACCTGCGTCCCGTCCAACGTGCGACGGATGCGCTCCGGCAGCCCCCAGGACATCTGCACCGCCCCCTCCGGCATGTACTCGAGCACCTTCTTCTGCCGGATGGCCTCCTGGAAGCGCTGCTGGAACTTCGCCATCTTCGGCGCCGGATCATGCTCCGCCAGGTGCCGATCCAGCTCGGCCTTCACGTCCTCCGGCGTCTTGAGCTGCGGCGGCAGCACCAGGATGACCGGCGGCCCCGCCGGCACGCCCTCGATGTCCAGGTACACCCAGGGCTGCGTGCGCGGCGAGTACAGCACCCGCTCCGCCATCACCCACGCCGTGGGGAACTCCACCTTCAGCACCCGCACCTTCGTGCCCGCGGGCGCCATCGCCTGGATCGGGCCCGGGTTGATCGGGTTGCCCTTCGTGTCGTTGAGCAGCCGCACCTCCTCGGGAGGGTAGGGCGTCAGCAGCCGCTTCGACGCATCCCCGAAGAACGGGGTGACGTAGCTGGAGGCCTGCAGGTAGCGCACCGCGGCCGGGCCCGTGGTCAGATCATGCTGGAGCTTCGTGCGATCCTCCGCGCTGAGCAGCGTCTGGCTGGCGCACCCGGTGGCCAGCACCGCGGGGACGAGGACGAGCAGGGCGAGCAGTCGTTTCATGGCTCGGTCTCCGTCAGAAGTTGAAGGAGAAGGCCCGGGTGGTGATGGCCGGGGCGTCGCGTCCGCCCGACACGTCGGCCACCTGCACCGCGCGCTCGCGCATGACCTCGACGATCCGCGGCCCGCCCGCCTTGGCCAGCGCGTCGATGCCCTGGATGACGTGCGAGACGAGCAGCGCCACGCCGCCCAGGCCCCAGAACCAGCCACCGCCCACGACGAACCGGAACACGGAACTCACCACGATGATGGCCACGTCCACCACGAGGAACAGGAGGAAGCCATTCGTGTCCCTCACCAGCAGGTGGCCCGTGCCGAAGCCGATGAACAGCCCCAGCACCAGCGCGAGCACCTGCCGCACCTCGCCACTGATGGCGCCTCCTCCGCCGCGGCCTCCGGACTCCTGGCGCAGCGGCTCGTGCAGACGGCCGTAGTGCAGGGCATCCGTGAAGCCCTCCGGGGTGAGGTTGGCGTGGAAGGTTTCCGCCAGGGGAGCCTCGTCCAGGAGCCGCGCGTGGCGGCCCTCCATGGCGTGGGCGAAGGAGACCGTCGGATCGGCGGCGAAAGCCGGCTCCAGAGCGGGGGACGTGGCCAACAACGACGCGAGCAACAGGGAAGCGAGCATCGGACGCACCTCGGCGTGGATACGCGGGAGGGCGCCTTCCTTAGCTCAGCGGGGGCTCGGCGTCAGCGATGCGTTGTCCCGGGCGCGGCTTTGCTCTCCGCAGCCCTTCAGGGGCGGACAGATGGGGCCCCGGCCATCGGGGTCCGGCACCAGCAGGAAACGGCCCAGACCACGGGCGTCGGTCAGCTCTGGATGGCCACAGAGCACGCAACGGCGGGGGGGACGCTTGGAAGGAGGGAATGGCACGTGGCCAACTCTCCCTCCGGTCCGCCACCCGCGCGACTTTTCGGCCGCTCAGCTCTTGCTTCCGGCCGCCGCCGCCGGGGTGCTCGGGGTGCTGCTGGAGCTGGAGCTGGAGGAGCTCGAGCTCGAGCCCGCGTCCGACGAGCCGCTGGCGCCGCTCGAGGGGGCGCTGGAGCTGCTGGTCGACGAGCCGCTGCTGGAGCTGCTCCCGTCCTTCTTGGTGGAGCTGTAGAGGTCCGAATACCAGCCCCCTCCCTTGAGGACGAAGCTGGAGCGGCTGACGACCTTGCTCAGCGAGTCCTGGGCTCCGCAGGCGGAGCAGGTCTCGGGCGTCGGGTCGCTGACCTTCTGCAGCACATCGATCGTCTTCCCACAGGACTTACAGGCGTACTCGTAGATGGGCATGGCTTGGCCTCTTCACTAAGACTCAGGCGTGGAATGAGGGGAGGGCTCCGAGCCCCGCTTGCGCAGGCCCTCGGCCACTCCCAGGCGCTCGAGCGCACGGAGCACGAGCTCGGACGGGGCGCCGTGCTTGCGGGCCACCACGTCCGCGAGCTCGGAGAGCGTCTTGACCCCCGGCAGCTCGTCGCGCGTCAGCACATCGAGCTCCCGGCGGAGCATGTCCGTGAAACGCTTCTTGATTCCCAGGTCCACCAGGTACTTGTCCCGCCCCAGCAGATCCAACTTCTGGGTCAGGTTGCGCCCGGTGAGGGCCTCGCGGCGGAAGCGCTCGCGCACCTCCTCGACCTCCCGGGAGATGCCGGCCTTGGCCTCGAGCTGACGCAGCTCGGAGGGACTCAGGCCCAGCGCCCAGCCGACCCGGCCGGAGGCGCCGCGGTGCTCGGTGAAGGCACTGAGAAGGGCCGTGCGCTCGCGGTTCTCCATGGCCTCCATCAACCCGTGAGCCCTCAGCACTCCTTCCAGCTCCTGCAGCGTCAGGTCCCCCCGGCCGCCGTTGTACTGCTGGGCCAGGGACTGCAGCAGGGCGAAGCGGTGCTCGTGCGAGCCCACCGCCGCCTCCACCACGTCCTTGCCCGAGGCGCGCGTCAGCTCCTGCATGCTCGTCTTGGGAGCGTCCAGGCGGGTGAAGCGGCCGCGGGGCTTGGGCAGATCCCTCTTGAGGAAGCTCGACGCCTCCTCGCCCTCCTCGAAGTCGGGCGGAGCGGCCTCGGTGGCGGTGCGCTTGCGCGGGGCGATCCGCGCCTGGACCGTCTCCCCCCGCGACCTCGGAGCCTGCTCCGGCTTCGCGGGCACGGGGGCCGGTACGCCCGCTCGCGGGGCCGGCGTGGCGAAGGTGGGCACGTCGGGGGCGGGGGGAGGAGCGGGCGGCCGCTTCTCCTCGTGCACCCGGGCCAGTTCCTGCACCACGTCGTAGAAACCGCACCCCTGCCGCGTCGCGGCGATCGCGGGGGCCGTGCCCTTGAGCACGTCCACCACCGCGAAGGGTCCGAGCGGCGTGGCCGCCGGCTCGGTGTCGGTCAAGGTACGCACCCGGAAGTCGTCGGCCTCGGACAGCAGGGCGAGCGCTTCGCGGACCTCGGTGGGGGTTGCGGGAGCCTTGGCTCGCCTGCAGTAGTCGGATACGGCTACTGCCACCGGGGTGGGCACGTCATCGGGTTGCCGCTGTCTCTGCCAGTGACTGTTCATGAAAGTTGCGGAAAAATGCTCGTTTACGAGGCTGGGTGCCTCTATCTTCGCTGGCGGACGGGTGTCAATGAATCCGACGGGCCCCAATCTAAACAGCCAGAAGACGATGCAAGTCGGTGTCTCACCCGGGCGGGGCTCCAGGGACCCCGCACGTTCGGCCGGTGGACATTCGATGGGACGAGGGGCCATCCGCATGGCTCGGGAGGCAGGCGGGCCGTGATGAATCAGGACATGGACGAGGTGCTTCAGCGGTACATGGCGCAGCACGGGCTGAAGAGCACGCGCCAGCGCAGCCTCATCATCGACACCTTCTTCTCCGTGGGCGGGCACCTGTCCGTGGAGGAGCTGTGGAACCGGGTCCGCGAGCAGGACACCCGGGTGTCGGTGGCCACGGTGTACCGGACCATGAAGCTGCTCAACGAGTGCGGCCTGGCCCACGCGCGCAACTTCGGCGACGGGCAGACGCGCTACGAGGCCGCCGCCGGCCGTCACCACCATGATCACCTCATCTGCACCCACTGCGGCACCATCGTCGAGTTCGAGGATGACCGCATCGAGCAGATGCAGGAGGCGGTGGCGCGCAAGCACGGCTTCACGGTGACGTCGCACAAGATGGAGCTGTACGGGCTGTGCCGGAACTGTCAGCGGCAGGGCGTGAAGAGCGAGGCATGAGGCGCGCGGCCCTGGCGGTGGGGTGCGCCCTGGTGCTGGCGCTGGCCGGGTGCCGCACGGTGTCCGAGGAGCCCGCGAGGGGCCCGGGGGTCTCCCCGTACCTGCGGGCGCTCGCGCTGCCCTCGGTGGGACCCACGCCCCTGGACTGGAATCAACTGCCCGGGCGCGTGGTGCTGGTGTCCTTCTTCGCCACCTGGTGCTTCCCGTGTCTGGCGGAGCTGCCCACGCTGGAGGCCCTTCAGAAGGAGCATGGCCCCCAGGGCTTCCAGGTGGTGCTGGTCGGGTTGGACATCGACGGCTTCAAGGTGCTGGAGCCCTTCGCCGAGCAGTACGCGCTCAACTTCCCCGTGCTGGTGTCCGACGAGCCCATGCAGAAGGGACACAGCGCCTTCGGGCTCATCCCCGCGCTGCCCGCCACCTTCCTGCTGGACAAGGAGGGCCAGGTGGCCGGCGCCTGGCAGGGCATGGCCGGTCACTCGGACGTGTCCCGGGCCGTGGAAAAACTCCTGCGCCGCTGAAGCGCGAGCACGGTCATCTGTCTCCTGGACGGAGCGGCACCACCCCGTGACTTGCACCCGGGGACAGGGGATGTGCATGCCTCCGGACACGGGAGGTGCAATACGGTGACGGGAGCAGCGGACAGCCGGATGGCTCGTGTGCGCCCGTCCCCGGTGGCGCACGGGTCCGGGTGGGTGCTCCCGAGGCGGGGGGAGGCCCGATGAGGGTGCCCTCCCTGACGGGTGGACTGCTCTCCCTGACGGGTGGACTGCTCGTGGCCCTGGGCCTGGCGATCCTGCTCGCGCTGAGCGTGGGGGTGGCCTCGGTGCTGACGCTGCGCTCCGTCACCCATGAGCAGGGCCTGGCCCTGGTGCGGGAGGCCTCCACCCTGGAGTCCGTGCAGGTCCTGCTGGTGTTGAGCGAGCGGCGCGCCCGCCATGCCCGCTCCTGGTTGCTCTCCCCGGAGCCGCACGTCCGCGAGGAGCTGGAGGTGACCCGCCACGAGTGGGAGCTGCGGCTGCGGCAGCTCGAGGAGTCCTTCACCGGAGAGGAGGAGCGGGCGCTGCTGGCCCGCATCCGGGAGCGGCAACATGCCATCCAGGCGATCATGGATCGCCTCCTGGCCCAGGGCGGGCAGGAGGTCCGGAAAGAGGACTGGAGGGCCCGGTTCGAGGCGGAGCTGCGCCCCCTGCGGGTGGGCCTGGATCAAGAGCTCTCCCGCCTGGTGGCGCTCCAACAGGAGTCGCTCCAGGAGGCCGTCCGTCAGCAGGAGCGGACCCGGTTGCGCGCCGTCACCCGGTTGGGGGTGGCGATGCTCGGCGCGGTGCTGGCCGCCGGGGCCTGTGGGGCGTTGCTGGTGCGCAGCCTGCGCCAGCACCAGCGGGCCGAGGCGCGGGTGCAGCGCAGCGAGGCCCGCTTCCGCGCCACCTTCAACCAGGCGGCGGTGGGGCTCGCCCAGGTGTCCATGGACGGGCGCTGGGTGCTGCTCAACCCGCGCTTCCGCGACATCCTCGGCCACGGCGAGCGGGAGCTGCTCGGGCAGCGCTTCGCGGACTTCACCCATCCGGAGGATCGCGCTCGGGACGAGGCGCACGTGCGCCGGCTGCTGGCCGGGGAGCTGTCCTCCTTCACGTACGAGAAGCGCTACCTGCACCCGGGGGGCGCGGTGGTGTGGGTGAACCTCTCCGCGTCGCTGGTGCGCGATGACGCGGGCAGGCCCCTGTACATGCTCGCGGCCATCGAGGACATCACCCGGCGCAAGGCGCTGGAGGACGAGCGGGTGCTGCTGCTGGCCGAGGCGCGGGAGGCGCTGCGGCTGCGCGAGGAGTTCCTCTCCGTGGCCAGCCACGAGCTGCGCACGCCGCTCACGCCGTTGAGCCTGAACCTGCAGATGGTGCTGCGCGAGGCCCGGGTCCACCCGGAGCAGTCCTTCGCCCGCCGCGTGGCGCAGCGGCTGGAGTCGGGGCACCAGCAGGTGCAGCGGATGACGCGGCTCATCGAGGATCTGCTGGACGCCAGCCGGTGGGGAACGGACAGGCTGGTGTTGAGCCTGGAGGACGTGGACCTGTCGGCGCTGGTGCGCGAGGTGGCCCGGCGCTTCGAGCCGGTGGCTCGGCGGACGGGGAGTGCCCTGGAGGTGGACGCACCCGCGCCGGTGGTGGGCCGGTGGGACGCGCACCGGCTGGAGCAGGTGGTGGCGAGCCTGCTGTCCAACGCCCTCAAGTTCGGCGCGGGACGGCCCGTGCTCCTGCGGGTGGAGGCGGAGGACGGCCTGGCACGGCTCACGGTGCGGGACGAGGGCATCGGCATCGCGCCGGAGCTGCTGCCCCACATCTTCGAGCGTTTCTCGCGGGGCGTGTCGGACCGGCACTACGGCGGCATGGGCCTGGGGCTGTTCCTCACCCGGTACGTGGCGCGCTCGCTGGGTGGAGAGGTGGTGGCCGAGAGCACGCCGGGCCAGGGCGCCACCTTCATCGTCCGGATTCCCTTGCGGCCCGTGGAGGGCAGGGGAGCACTGGCCTCGCGGGACGAGGCTTCCGTGCCGCCCGTCTGAGGCGCTCAGTCCACCCGCTCGCCCAGCTTCTGCCAGCCCCCACAGGAGCGGACGGCGCCACCGGCTCAGGCGCCGGGAGGCGGGTGGTGGGGTGGGGGACACGGTGGGCATCCGGCTCCTTCGCGAGGGGATTCCATGCTGGCAGGAGGCGTGCCACGGGGCGCTGGCCACGAGGAGCGACTGTCCTCCGTGAGAAAGAGGGACGGCTCGCTACAGGCCTGGAGCGGATTTCTTGCCGGGTAGGTCGCCGCTGGTACCTTCCGGCCACTCATGACGGTGCGGCGAAAGCTCCTCGGTATAGCGGCGTGTGTGGCCGCGGTCCTCACGCTGGTCTCAGCGGTGGACGCGAAGGGCTTCCGCCGCTACCTGCGTCTGCGCCAGGACGTCGAGGCCATCCAGGAGCGCAACCGCGTCCTGTCCGAGCAGAACGCCACCCTTCTTCGCGAGATCAACGCGCTGCGCAATGATCCCGCCGCCCTCGAGCGCGCCGCGCGCGAGGAGCTCGGCTACGTCAAGCCGGGCGAGCTCGTCTTCCATCTGGAGTAACCGTGTCCGCCCTTTCGGCCATCCCTCCAGTCTCCAAGCTCTTCCACTCCCTGGTCCGGGCCATGCCCGGCGCCGCCGTCCTGTCCGCCTTCCTCCACCTGGCGCGCGGCGGCTTCCGCGGCCTCCACACCCTCGGCTGGACCGAGGCCTCCCTCGTCGTCTTCCTGCTCGCCGCATTGGGAGTGATGGGCTGGCGGCGCTTCACCCGCGGCGCCGTGGGCGCGCCGATCTACCTCCGGGATGATCTGGAGCTGGGCGCGGTGCTCATCGCCTCGGCCTTCATCGTCGTGGCCATCGCCGGGGGCGCGGTGTTCCCCCTCGTCTACCTGGTCATGGCCTTCCTCGTGGCCTTCCTGCCGCGCAACGCGGGCCTGGCGCTGCTCGGCGTGGCGCTCGCCTTCGATGCGGTCATCACCCTCCAGGGCCCCGATCGCAACATCACCTCCTTCCTCACCCACGCGCTCTTCCTCGCCCTCTTCGCCGGCCTGTACCACCTGGTCCTCTCCGCCCGCATCGCCGCCGCCCGCCGCGCCGAGAGCGCCGCCGTGGAGAAGCGGATCAAGGAGGTCGAGGAGCGCGCCCGCACCTTCCGGCTCGTCAGCTCCGGCTCCCACGACAACCCGCCCGATGTGAAGGACGAGGAGAAGTGGCTGCTCGCCTCCGTGAAGGAGATCGAGGGCGCGGTGGGCGCCGCCCTGGAGATCGCCGAGACGGCCCTGCACACCCACACCTGCGCGGCCTTCCTGCTGGCGTCCGATGACAAGGGGCTGAAGCTGTACGACTGCCGCAGCGCCTCGGACCGCGTGCAGCGCGAGCGCTTCAACGCGGGCGAGGGCATGCTCGGTGGCGTGCTCAAGCGCAGGGCCCCGGTGCGCATGCACTCGGCCCACGGGCTCAAGGGCATCACCTGGTACGACGGCAGCGCGCCCACGCTCGGCGCCGTGCTCGCCGTGCCCATCATCGAGGGCGGCAGTGGCCTCGTGCGCGGTGTGCTCGTGGCGGACCGCGTGACGCACAACCCGTTCTCGGACGACGACGAGAAGCTCCTGACGACGATCGCCGCCGAGGTGCTGCGCTCCATCGAGGTCGAGCGGGTGATGACGTACATCCGCAAGACGCGCGACGAGAAGGACCGGTTCTTCCGCGCCATCGAGGAGCTCAACCGCGCCGGCAGCCCGGATCAGGTGTTCCTGGCGGTGCTGGAGAGCGCGCGGCAGCTGGCCGGGCTGGACTTCTGCGCCGTCACCATCGTGAACGAGCAGGAGGGCAAGCGCGTCCACAAGGTGGCGCGGATGCTCGGTGTCACGGCCCAGGGGAGCAAGGCGCTCGAGGGCCGCACCTTCCCGGACAACAACGGGCTGGTGGCCAACGTGGTGCGCTACGGCGCGCCGCTGCCCGGGCGCGACATCAAGGCCATGGACCGCCAGGTCATCTTCGACGAGGAGACCCAGCTGCGGGGGCTCGCCGCGTTGAAGATCTTCCCGCTCACCGCGGGGGACCGGATCCTCGGGACGCTGGTGGCGGGCTCGCGCCGCAAGGCCGCGCTGGACCACGACGTGCTGCGCATGCTGGAGGTCATCGCCATCCAGGCGGCCCAGGCCGTGCTGCGCGCCCAGCTCTACGAGGCCATGGAGCGCATGGCCACGACGGACGGCATGACGGGCCTGTACAACAACCGCACCTTCCAGGCGAAGGCGGACGAGATGCTCGCGCACTCGCGGCGGTACGGGCGCAAGTGCTCGCTGATGCTCACCGACGTGGACCACTTCAAGAGCGTGAACGACACCTACGGCCACCTGACGGGAGACCAGGTGCTCAAGGGCGTGGCGCGCATCCTCCGCGAGCAGGCCCGGGACACGGACATCGTGGCGCGGTACGGCGGCGAGGAGTTCGCCATCCTGATGCCGGAGACGGACGCCAAGGGCGCGAAGATCATCGCCGAGCGCATCCGCGAGGCCATCAAGGCCGAGGTCTTCCAGACGGAGATGGGCCCGCTGAAGGTGACGCTGTCGCTGGGCATCGCGACGGCGCCGGACCACGGCACGGACAAGCTGGTGCTGGTGGAGCAGGCGGACCAGTGCCTGTACTACGCCAAGCGGCACGGCCGGAACCAGTCGGTGACGGTGGCCGAGGCGCAGGGCGGCCGGAAGCTCCAGGCCGTCGAGGGATGAGAAGAACCCCTCTCCCGCCGGGAGAGGGACGGGGTGAGGGTGCCACGGGCCCCGGGTTGGCAAGGAGCATCTGGAGTGAAGGAGCAGACCCGTGTCCCCCTCGCCGTGACCACGAGCGGCAAGCCGGAAGAGTCCCTCGTGAAGCGGGCCCGCGAGGCCGCGCGCGCCTGGAACCTGCCGTTCGTCCCGAGGCGCAAGAAGGAGCCCATCGGCCCGATGCTGGCGTCCTCGGCCGACGCCTTCCTCGTCTTCGAGCGCGAGGGCGTCTCGCTCTGGGATCGCGAGGGCTCCTTCAGCTTCAACCCGGGCATGGCGCACCTGCGCCGGCTGCGGATCCTCTCGGGGCAGGTGGGCGGGGATGACGCCCTCGTCCGCGTGGCCGGGCTGCGCGCGGGAGATCTCGTCCTCGATTGCACGCTGGGGCTCGGGCAGGACGCACTGGTGGCCGCGCTGGTGGTGGGGCCAGGGGGCAGGGTGGTGGGGCTGGAGAAGAGCCTCGCGCTCTACGCCGTCGTCTCCGAGGGCCTCGCCGCCTACGACTACGGCTCCCAGTCGTGCCGCGTGGAGCCGGTGCACGCCGACTCGCATGCGTACCTGCGCTCGCTGCCCTCGGGCTCGTTCGACGTCGTGCTCTTCGATCCGATGTTCGAGAAGCCCAAGAAGTCCCAGCCGGCCTTCGAGATGCTCCGCCGCTTCGCCGAGCACGCCCCGCTCTCGCCCGAGACGCTGCAAGAGGCCCGGCGCGTGGCCCGGCGATGGGTGGTGGTGAAGGGCTCGAAGTACTCGGACGATCTCAAGAAGCTGGGGCTCGAGGCCGAGCCCGGCTCCCGTTACACGTCCGTCATCTGGGGCCGCGTTCCGGGTGCCTCGTACGGGTAGGTCCTTACAGCGCCGCCACGATGGCTCCGGCTACGCTCGGGTGGACCAGTCGCCGCACCCCCGCAAAAACCTTGCCCCGGGACACGGAGAAGTCGTCTCCGAGCCCGGGGCAGGAGCCCTCCAGGGAGAGGGGGAAAACCCTGGTGGCGCACCCCATCCTTAATGCATGGGGGACCGCCGCGCATCCCCTTGTGCACGCCTCCTTCTACAAGGAGACGAGAATCCGGCGGCGGCGCACCCAGAACCACAAGGCCAGCAGGCCCAGCGGCGACGCCATCCCTCCCGCGGGAGACGCGGCGCAGCCACAGCCCTGGGCCTCCGGTTCCACCGTGAAGGAGCGCCCGCTGGAGGCCGGGCTGACGTGGCCCGCCGCATCCGTGGCCGTGGCCGTCACCGTGTGCCGGCCCTGCGCCAGCGCGTAGACCGGGTTGATGCTCCACTGCCCCGACGCATCCGCGGTGGCCGTCCCGACCTGGAGCCCATCCACGCTCACCGCCACCGTGCTGCCGGCCTCGGCGGTTCCCGAGAAGACCAGCTCACCGGGCACCACGGCCGCGCCCTCGGCCGGCGTCACCACCTCGGGAGGAACCGGGGCGAGCGTGTCCACCGTGAAGGTGCGCGCGGTGGAGGCCACGCTGGTGTTGCCCGCGCGGTCGGTGACGGTGGCGATGGCGGTGTGCGCTCCCTCACCCAGGGCCGCCGTGAGGGTCCACGACCCCGAGACCTGGGCCAGCACCGTGCCCACCGACACCCCATCCACCTTCACCTCCACCATGGCGCCGGCCTCGGCGGTGCCCGAGATGTCGGGTGTGGAGGTGGTGACGAGCGCGGCCGGAGCCGAGAGCACGGGGGCCGCTGGCGCCACCGTGTCCACCGTGAAGGTGTGCCGGGCGTAGCCGTTGGTGTTGCCCGCCGCGTCGGTGACATAGGCCGAGACGGTGTGCGTTCCGTCGCTCAGGGGCGTGGCCGGGGTGATGCTCCAGTTTCCCGAGGCGTCGGCGCGCACTCTCCCGAGTAATGTCGCAACCTCCTTCACATCCACCCGGCTGCCGGGCTCCGCGGTGCCCGAGATGACGGGCGTCGTCGTATTGACGAACGCGGCCGGAGCCGAGAACACGGTGTTCGCGGGTATCTGCGTGTCCACCGTGAAGGTGCGAGGGGCAGAGGAGAGGCTGGTGTTGCCCGCCGCGTCGGTGGCGGTGGCCGTGGCGGTGTGCGCTCCGTCACTCAGGATCGGGGTGCTGATGAGGAGCCAGTTGCCCGAGGCATCGGCCGTCACCATGCCCACCGTCGTCCCATCCACCTTCACCGTCACGGTGCTGCCGGGCTCGGCGGTGCCCAGGACAGAGGGCGTGGAGGTGTAGGTGAACGCGGCCGGCTCCGTGATCACGGGGGCCGCTGGTGCCGTCGTGTCCACCGTGAAGGAGCGGGCGGCGGAGGAGGAGCTGGTGTTGCCCGCCGCGTCGGTGGCGGTGGCCGTGGCGGTGTGCACTCCCTCACTCAGGGGGGAGGGAAGGGTGAGGCTCCACGCTCCCGAACCATTGGCCGTTCCCGTGCCCACCGGTGTCGCATCCACCATCACCGCTACCGTGCTGCCGGCTTCCGCGGTGCCCGAGACGGTGGGCCTCGTCCCGACGAAGCCGGCCGGAGCCGTGAGCACGGGGGCCGCCGGGGGCTCGCTGTCCACCGTGAAGGAGCGCGAGGCGGAGAGGCTGGTGTTGCCCGCCGCGTCGGCGGCGGTGGCCGTGGCGGTGTGCGCTCCCTGTCCCAGGGCGGTGGCCGGGGTGACGCTCCAGATGCCCGAGGCATTGGCCGTCACCGAGCCCACCAGCGTTCCATCCACCTTCACCGTGACCGTGCTGTTTGCCTCCGCGGTGCCCGAGATGACGGGCGTGGTGGTGGTGGTGACGAGCGCGGCCGGAGCCGTGATCGTGGGGACCGCCGGGGCAACCGTGTCCACCGTGAAGGAGCGAGCGGCGGAGGCCGTGCTGGTGTTGCCCGCGACGTCCGTGGCGGTGGCCGTGGCGGTGTGCGCTCCCTGGCCCAGCGTGAGGGTGGAGGTGACGCTCCAGTTGCCCGAGGCATCGGCCGTCACCGTGCCCGCGGGTGTCCCATCCACCCTCACGGCCACCGTGCTGCCGGGCTCCGCGAAGCCCGCGAGGGTGGGCCTCGTCATGTTCGTGAAGGCCGGCGGAGCCGAGAGCACGGGGGCCGCGGGCGCCGTCGTGTCCACCGTGAAGGTGCGAGGTTCGGAGACGGGGCTGGTGTTGCCCGCTCCATCCACCGAGACGGCCGTGGCCGTGTAGGGCCCCTCGTCCAACGGTGTGCCCACCCCGAGGCTCCAGTTGCCCGAGGCGTCGGCGGTCACCGTGCCCACGGGCGTCCCATCCAACGACACCGTCACCGAGTTGCCCGGCTCCGCCGTCCCCGCGAGGGTGGGCGTCGGGGTGTTGATGAGCGCCGCCGGAGCCGTCAGCACGGGCGCGGGCGGAGGCCCATCCACGAAGACCACCGCGCCCCCGGAGAGCGCATGGGCCGTCACATGCAGCAGGTAGTACCCATCCGCCAGCGCCGGGGGCACGTTCACCGAGAGAGACGTGTTCGAGAACCCGAGCACGCTCACCGGGAGCCGCTTTCCGCCCTCCAGGGCAGTGAGCGAGGCGAAGGGGAGGTTGGCGGCGGAGCTCATGGCGTTGCCACTGCTGGCCTCGGAGACTCCCCGGAACCCGCTCCCGCTCACGGTGACGGTCCTGCCCGTCAGCAGGGGAGAGGGGGGCGTCACGACGGGCCGCGCCGCGTCGGGGGCGCCCGATTCCTCGTACAGCTCGGCACTGGCCAGCGCGCCCGTCGCCGTGGTCCCGCCCGTCACGAGCACCTTGCCCCGGGGCAGGGGCGCCGCGGAGGCACCGGCGCGCGCGGTCGCCAACGGGCCCACGGTGCTGAAGGTGCCGGTGGCCGCATCGTAGACCTCGGCGCTGGCCAGGCGGCCCGCGGTTCCCAGGCCCGAGGCCACCAGCACCTGGCCCGTGGACAACGTCACCGCCACGTGGCGCGCGCGAGCGAAGGTCAGGGGGCCGGTGGCGCTGAAGGTGCCCGTCACCGGGTCATACAGCTCCGCGCTCGCCTGGGCTCCCGAGGCGCCACTTCCACCGGTCAGCAGCACCTTGCCCGTGGGCAGCGGCGTCGCCGTGTGCTCGGCCCGGACGACCGTCATCGTGCCGGTCCCGCTGAAGGTGCCCGCCGCCGGGTCATACAGCTCCGCGCTGCCCAGCGTCTCCGAGGCGGACTGTCCTCCCGCAACGAGCACCTTGCCCGAGGACAGCAGCGTCGCGGTGTGCCGGGCACGGGCCGTGGCCAGTGAGCCCGTGGTGCTCCAGGTGCCAGCCGCGAGAGCGTACAGCTCGGCGCTGAGCAGCGGGCCCGAGGCGCCCGTGCCTCCCGTCACCAGCAGCCTGCCCCCTGGCAGCAGCGTCGCCGCATGGGCGGAGCGGGCCGTGGTCAGCGAGCCCGTGGGGCTCCAGGTGCCCGTGGCCGGGTCATACAGCTCCGCGCTGGTGAGCGGGCCGCTCGTCCCGTCGCCACCCGTCACCAGCACCTTGCCCGTGGGCAGCAGCGTCGCCGCATGGGAGGAGCGGGCCGTGGCCAGCGCGCCCGTGGTGCTCCAGGTGCCCGACGCCGGGTCATACAGCTCCGCGCTGGACAGGAGGCCCGAGGCGTTCTGTCCACCGGCCACGAGCACCTTGCCCGAGGGCAGCAGCGTCGTGGAGTGGCCCTGGCGGGCGGCGGTCAGCGGGGCCGTGGCGCGCCAGCTCCCCGTCACCGAGGAGTAGAGCTCCGTGCGGGTGCCCGCATCGGAGCCTCCGCTCACCAGCACCCGTCCATCGGGCAGCAACGTCGTCGCGTGCCAGAAGCAGGGAGAGGTCAACGAGCTCGTGGCGCTCCAGGTGCCCGTGGCCGGGTCGTACAGCTCCGAGCCGTCGATGCGCCATCCCGCGTTGTACCCGCTCGCCACCAGCACCCGTCCATCCGGCAGCAGCGTCGCCGGATGCCACTGGCGGGGGGTGCCCATCGCGTTCGTGCCGCTCCAGGTGCCCGAGGCCGGATCGTACAGCTCCGCGCTCGACAAGGTGTTGGTGTTGGAGTTGTTGTAGCCGCCCGCGGCGAGCACCTTGCCGTTGTGCAGCAGCGTGGCCGTGTGGCCGGTACGCGCGGTGCCCAGCGCACCCGTGGGGCTCCAGGTGCCCGTGGCCGGATCGTACAGCTCCGAGCTGCTGACGGAGTTCCCCTGATATCCGCCGGAGACCAGCACCTTGCCGTTGGGCAGCAGCGTGGCCGTGTGGCTGGTACGCGCGGTGCCCAGCGCGCCCGTGGGGCTCCAGGTGCCCGTGGCCGGATCGTACAGCTCCGCGGAGGCAAGCCAGTTCCAGGTGGAGGGGTAGTCGATACGGCTGCCTCCCACGACGAGCACCTTGCCGTTGGGCAGCAGCGTGGCCGTGTGGCTGGCACGATGGGTGGTCAGGGAGCCCGTGGAGCTCCAACTCCCCGTGGCCGGATCGTACAGCTCCGCGTTGGGCAGGGAGGCGCTGGGGTACCCCGGATATCCGCCCACGACGAGCACCTTGCCGTTGAGCAGTGGCGTCGCCGTGTGATCGTAGCGGGCCCTGGGCAGCGGGTTCGTGGCGCTCCAGGTGCCCGTCACCGGATCGTAGAGCTCCGCGCCGCTGAGCGCGGTGTCCGAGAAACCACCGGCGCCCCCCGCCACGAGCACCTTGCCGTTGAGCAGGAGCTGCGCCGAGTGCCGGTAGCGGGACGTGGCCATCGAGCCCGTGGCGCTCCAGCCCGGATCCACCACCACCGTGCCCTCCAGCCCCTCCAGCTCCACCTCCAGCGCCACCTTCAACGTCCGGCGCTCCAGCGCCAGCCGCGGCAGGTTCCCGGGCCCACCGCTCGCCCTGGGTGTGACGCCCCACAGCCGCACCTGGCCCTGCCGGCCGCGCCCGGACTCGTCCCTCGCCACCGGGTAGTGCATCCGCACCACCGGCACCTCGCCGCCATCGAGGAACTCGAGGTACTCGCCCGCGTCCCGCACCGTGGAGATCCCCTCGGGCACCTCCACCTCGAACGCGGCCCGGTACGCCGAGGCGCCCGCCCGCATCACCACGAACTCCTCCACCCGCTGGCCGCCCAGCTCCTTCCAGAAGTGGTCCGGTCCGTAGAAGGTGGCGCCCCCGGATCGCCGCGATGCCTTGGCCGCGCTGTCTCCCTGGGGCTTCACCCGGAAGACGTAGCCCCGGGTGGCGAGCTCCAGCCCGTCATCCTCCTGGTCCGCCAGCGTCACGCGCAGCGCCGCGGCGGAAGGGACGGAGGCTTGCCGGACCTGGGTGTCCGGAGCCTCGGAGAACTCGGGGAAATAGGCCCGCGCCAGCCGCAGCGCGTTGTCCTCGCCCGGAGCCTCCCGCCAGGCCTTCACCGCGGGGGATCGCGCCGGGGGTTCGGGCAGTGGGGCAGGGGAGGTCGACTGGAGTCCCCGTGCCCGTGGGAATTCCCGGGGTTGCCCGACCGCCACTCCGCCGGCTTCGGGCTGTCCACACGCCACGCACCCCAGCAGCGCCCCCACCAGGATGAGGCTCCAGATACGGCGATGACTCATTGCGTTTCCCCCTCGTCAGCGGCCCGCGCACGGAAGAAGAGCTTCCAGCGCCTGAGCCGCTGACCGGCCTTCCTAGCAAGGAGAGCCCTCTGCTGGCTCGATCATGCATGAGCCCGTGAGACAAGGCCTCGGCCGTAGGGGGTTTCCCTGAGCGGGGACTCCCTTCACGTCTTTTGAGGTGCGAGCTCCTGGGCTCGCACGCGCGGGCTCAGGGATCGCCCTTCGCGGGTCCCTCGCTGCCCACCGGTGACAGCTTCGCCGTCCAGGAGCCCGCGTGCTCGTGCGGCATCAGCTCTCGCGGCGAGCGGTAGTACTGCACCGGCGAGTCGTGCAGGAAGTTCGACACCCGGCTCGTGTACAGGCACGCGTAGCGCTCCACCTGCTCGCCGAACCGGCTGTTCTCGTGCCCCTCCTTGAACAGCAGGCCCCAGTACGGGTTGAAGCCTTCCTCCACCTCGCACTCCAACGTGTCCGCGATCTCCGTCGCCTCGCGCAGCGCCCAGCGCAGCTTGTCCAGCTCCGCCTTCACCTTCCGCCGCTCCTCCTCCACCGGGACCGTCTCCTCCGGCTCCAGGTCCCCGCGCTCCAGCTTCCGGTCCAACATGTTCAGCTGGCCCTTGTGGTGCGCCACCTCGTCGTCCAGCCGCTCCCGCGCCAGCTCCACGTCGGACAGCCGCAGGATCCGCTCCCGCTGGCCGTCCGTGTAGGTGATCTCGTCCTCGATCTCCTGCACCACCATGCACGTGCGCCACAGCGAGGACTTCTTCGACTTGAGGATGTCCCCGTAGATGTGATCGCCCACGTACAGCACGCACTCGCCCGCGTAGCCCGTCTGCTGCTCGAACTGCACCAGGTTGCCGCCCTGGTACACCTTGCCGCGCTCCACGCTCCCGGCCTCGCCCACCACCTTCGCCTCCTCGCCCGGGCCCGCCGTCTCCAGCTCCAGGAAGGGCCGCTGCTCGGAGAAGAACGCCGGCTTGGACGCCAGCGTCACGATGTAGTCGAAGTAGTTGCGCCAGCTCGGGTACTCCGCCAGCTGCCCGTCCAGCAGGTAGCGCATCACCGCGTCCGTGTAGTCCCACGCCGAGTTCGTCAGCAGGAACAGCCGCTTGCCTCCCGAGCGCAGCTTGTGCAGCGCCGGGCCCAGCTCCGGATCCTGGAAGATGTAGCGCCCCAGGTCCTTGCGCACCTCGCGCTTGAGCGAGTTGTCCCGGTGCACCGTGTCGATCGCATCCCGGATGTCGTCGTACAGCTTGCCGTAGTCCACCCGCTGGCCCAGCGACTCCAGCAGCTCGATGATGCCGGCGAAGAGCCACGCCTCGGGCAGCGCGAAGAGCGTGTCGATCCACGCGAACTGCGGATTCTTCAGCTTCACGCGCTGGTTGCGGTACAGCTTCTTCCACACCTCGCGATCCAGCGGACGCAGTCCGTGCCAGGCCCGCCCCACGTAGCCGAAGCGGTCCATCTTCAGCAGGTTGCCGTTCGCCTTGTCCACCGCCAGCCCGCGCATCACGAAGTGGTGGTCGTACTGCAGCTGGCCGATGACCGGGGGGTAGCCCCGCTCGCTGACGAGCTTCGCCAGCGTCATGTCATAGGCGAGCTGCTCCAACCGGCGCATGTGGTAGATGGCCAGCGTGTAGTCCATGTCGAAGCCGATGAGGTCGACGTGGGCCATGCGCAGGTTGCGGTTGACGAAGATGTCCCGCGCGCGAGGCACCTGGCGCAGGGGCGCCCGGGGCACACTCAGCAGGCGGGCGAGCTCGGTGTCCGCGAAGAGACGCTGAGCGCGGAGCTCGGCCTGCTCGGCGTTGGCCCGGTTGAGCGAGGAGCGGAAGCTGCCGTGGAGGGGATCCGAGGTCGTCGGGCTCCCCGGGATGGGTCCGGTCGGAGAGAGTTTCGGTGACACAGGACAGCAAGACATAACACGCGTCCCTCCGGGGCCACCATTCATACGGGTTGTCCACCTTGCGGGGTTGCGAGCGGGCATGGCACGCTCGCGGGTCCGCAATGAGATCGCCCGCCAGACGTTCCCCCCCGTCCGACGCCGAGCTCCACGCGCGGCTCGCCGCCCGCATCGAGGCCCTGGAGGACCGTGTCCGCCAGCTCGAGGTCCGGGTCCGCGGCACCGCCGTGGCGCGGCGCGTCCGTGCGTTGGGCCCGGTGCGTCAGAAGACGGCCGCTCCCCGTGCCAGCAGCCGGCCCGCGCCGCGCTGCCCGGGCTGCACCCTGGAGCTGCCTCCCGGCCCCAAGGGCGAGGCGTGCGTCTGGTGCGGGTTCCAGTTCGACGCCGTCCGGTCCCGGAAGAGGAAGGGATGAGCACCGCCTACCGGTTGACCGGCCGCGTCGAGGCCGGAGATCTCGCCGAGCTGTACGAGGCCGTCCAGGAGCCCGGTGGCCTCGAGGTCGTCATCAAGCTCTTCCACCCGAAGACGTCGGATCCGCGCTACGCCACCGTGCAGGCCGGGATCTACAGCGTCCTCAACCCGCTCAACCCCGAGGGCATCGTCCCCGTGCTCGACCTGGGGTTCGTCAAGCAGCGGCTCGCCGTGGTGCGCGAGGCCGTCGAGGGCCACTCCCTGGGCACCGCGCTGCACCGGCTCAACACCAAGGAGGTCCTCCTCCCGCCGGCCACCGCGCTCTGGCTCGTCATCCAGATGCTCGAGTCCGTGGAGCGCGCCCACGCGGCGGGCGTCATCCACGGCTCCATCACCCCGGGCAACGTGCTGCTCTCGCGCGGCGGGCTGCCCTCGGTGTGTGACTTCGGGGCGTTGCAGGCGCTGCTGGCCGTGCCGGAGCTCAAGCGCGCCTTCGCCGGCAGGGGCCGCAGCGCCTACCGCGCCCCCGAGGTGGGCCGGGGCGAGCCTCCGGACGTGCTCTCGGACATCTACTCCATCGGCGCCATCGCCTACGAGCTGCTCACCCTGCGCGAGGCCGTCATCCCCGATGGGGGCGTCAGCACCCGCCGCGCCGGCCTGCCTCCGCCCAGCCGCCTGGATCGCCGGCTCCACGCGCGGTTGGATCCGATCATCCTGCGCGCGCTGGAGGCCACGCCCGCGCGGCGCTACCGCTCGTGCGCCGAGTTCGCCGCCTCGCTGCGCAACTTCCTGTCCACCCACGGGGGCCTGCCCGGCGCCGAGGACGCGCGCCGCTTCGTGGCCGAGCTCTTCCCCAACGAGATGGCCGGGGGGCCCGCGCTCGGCCCGGTGCCGTTCTCCGAGCGCTTCACGCTCACGCCCATCTCCGGTGTGTCGCTGGCGGAGGTGGGGGCGGACGCGCTGGAGAAGTCCGTGGTGGTGCGGCCCTCGTTCAGCCCGGCCCTCAGCGAGGCCGACACCATGGAGGCCCCGCCCGCCTTCGAGGAGTACCAGCCCGAGCCCACGATGACTCCGGGGCCCATGATGGACAGGGCCCTGCTGGACTCCACGCACGTGCTCGGGGCCGAGGCCGCGAAGGAGGTGCTCGAGTCCACCTATGTGGGGCCCCGGGAGGGCGCCGCCGAGGTCACCCACTTCGGGAAGGAGGGCACCCAGGTGCGCGCCCGGCTGAAGGAGGGCACCCAGGTCACCCGGGTCGAGCCCAAGGACGACGCCACCGAGCCCGGCCGCTCCCAGTCGCCGGGGGATGACGAGCAGACGTGGGTAGCGCCTCCCGGGGCCGCGCCGCCCAAGCCGCGCCGCGCTCCCGTGCTGCCCGGGGGAGCCGCACCCCGGGAGGTCACGCGCATCGGCAAGAATCCCCGCCTGCGCATGGTGGAGGACTACTCCCGTCCCGAGCCGGAGCCTCAGTCCGATCCCAAGGCTCCGGTGGATCCGGACGACCTGGTGGACACGGCGAAGATCGAGCCCACGGGGGTGCGCCTCCGTCCGCCGCTCTCCGAGGGAACGCAGACGCGGGCGCGCATTCCACCGTCGCCCTCCGAGGGGACGCAGACGCGGGCGCGCCTTCCTCCGTCGATGGTGCGGGGCCACGTGTCCGAGCAGCCGCCCTCGGCCGAGCCGGATCGCTCGTACATCCCCATGCCGCCGCCCACGTCGCCCGAGGTGAAGGCGGCGGTGGCGCAGCGGCGCCTGTTCACCGAGGAGCGCAACCTCCTGGCGGACAAGCGGCACCGGCGGAAGATGCTGGCCGTGGCCGGGGTCATCGCGCTGGTGGGGGTGGCGTGCTTCGCCCTGGCGGTGTGGAAGTTCTCGCAGCGGCCCGAGCTCGACACGGATCCCAAGGTGTCCGCGGTCAGTGGCGCCGTGGAGCAGTACCTCCAGATGCCGGACTCGCCGCCCGCCGAGCCCGAGAAGCCGAAGCCCACCGCACCGCCGGATCCGGTGGTGGTTTCCCCCCAGGGTGGGGCCGAGGAGTCCCACAAGAACGGCGTCGCGTACCTCTCCATCAGCGCCAACCAGTTGTCGCGCGTCTACATCGATGGTGTGCGGGTGAAGCGCAACCTGCCGCTGGTGCGCTATCCGGTGAAGCCGGGCAACCGGGAGATCATCATCGAGACGATCGGCGTTCCGCGTCAGCGGGAGCTGTTCGAGCTGCGCCTGGAGCGCGGCGAGCACAAGAAGCTGGAGCAGATCTTCAAGCCTTCTCCCTATCGCTGAGGCCATGGACCGGACCCGCGTCTTCGTCGTCGAGGATCAGCCGAACCTGCTGCGCAACCTCCTCAAGGTGCTGGGGAGCTTTCCCGAGCTGGAGGTGGTGGGCAGCGCGCAGGATGGAGAGCAGGCGGTGGAGGAGGTGGTGCGGGTGATGCCGCAGCTGGTGCTGTTGGACCTGGAGCTGCCGGGGTTCAACGGCATCGAGGTGACGCGGCGGGTGAAGCGCCGAGCGCCCGGGGTGGAGGTGCTCATCCTCACGTCCTTCGAGGACGAGCAGAAGGTGTACGAGGCCATTCAAGCGGGGGCCTCGGGCTACCTGGTGAAGCGGGTGGGGCCGGAGAAGATCCGCTCGGGCATCCGCGAGGTGATGGAAGGGGGCACGGTGCTCGAGCCGCTGATCGCGCGGCGCTTCTGGAACTACTTCCAGTCGATCCAGGCGAAGCCGCCCGAGGCGGAGAAGCAGAACCCGTGGGGCCTGACGCCGGCCGAGTTCGATGTGCTGCGCTACGTGGCCAAGGGCCTGTCCAACGCCGAGGTGGGGCGGGTGATGACGCTGGAGCGGCGCACGGTGCGCACGCACCTCTCACACATCTACAAGAAGATGGGCGTCAACTCGCACGTGGAGGCGGTGGTGCTGGCCCTGCGCGCGGGGCTCGTGGAGCTCTGAGCCGTGGAGGCTCAGGCCTTCGGTGAGGCCACCTCGTCGAGCACCGGCCGGCGGGTGGGCTTCTGACGCCGCTCGTGGTCGTAGAAGGACTCGGGGCCGAGCAGGGAGATCCACTGCCGCTCCCGGGCATCGGCCTCCGGAGTGTTGGCCTGGGAGGGGAGCTCGTAGGGTTGGAGGAGGACGAGGTCATCTCCCAGGCGCCGCACATGCTCGGGCGGGAGGGAGTCCAGGCGCTCGCCGAAGAGGCGGACGAAGGGCGGGCCCAGGAAGTTGCGCCAGAAGAGGCCGGGCAGACCTTCGCTGTAGTCCCGGATGGTGAATTCCTTGTAGCTGAAGTGCTCCTCCTGCACCTCGTACTGGGTCTTGCGGTCCCAGTCGTCTTCCATCGCGGCCGTGGCGAGCGGGGAGCGCACGAGCCGCATCAGGGCCGCGACCTGCTCGAGGTGACGCTGACGCCAGGCGGGCCGGGCCGTGTCCGCGAGGGAAGTCGTCCAGGAGAAGTTGCTCACGTAGGGTAGATCCTTCGGTGCCGACGGAAAGAAGCAGACGTAATCGCGGTCCGTCCTGGCCCCGACGAACAGGTGTCGTCCCTTCTTCTTCTCGTAGTAGGCGAGGAGTGGATCCAGATCGAGTGCGCCCGAGGGGATTGAATACTCCATGTCGGCATCGCCGAAGCGCCTGGGCTCGAACCAGCGGAACTCGGTGAGGATGAGATGGAGGACCTGACGCAGGCACTCGCTCGTGAGCGGGCCTGGTGGCAGATCGATGTGCGTCCTGAAGGGGCGTGAGCGCATGGGGATCAGGGAGAACCTCGAATGTGAGCCTGCCCTCGCTTTTGAAGGCGATCCAACCGATCCTTGAGTGGGCCGGAGAGCTTCGTTGCTCCCTCGGGATGCTTCGCGGAGCGGATCCACAGCTCCAGATGCCCACCGTACTGCTCCACGTACTTGATCATGGCCTTCAGGTTGCCGGTGAGGGACAGCTCCTGGCGGGCCTTGCACTCGACGAGCTGGTAGGGCTGGCCCCAGAACAGCTCCGCCGGGTTGTCGCGTATCGAGTCGGCGATGAAGCCCGGCAGTTCCTCCCCGGGCGGCGGCATCATCATCACCGGGTTCTTCTGATAGCCCTGCGTCTTGAGGATGCCGTCCTCGAAGGCATTGCCCGCGCCCTTGTTCTCGAGAATGGAGCGGTACATCCGCTCCCACTCGGGATCGATGGAGTAGGAGAGGCGTGGATACTTCCTGGGATTGCGGAACTGGTATTCCACCCAGCACTGCGCCTTGTGGGCGTCGGAGCCGGGAATCATGCGCGAGCCATCCTCCAGCAGGCGTGCGCCCACCAGGGGAACCTTGTTGCCGGCGCGGTAGGACGCGGAGGCGGCGCTCAGCGACTCATCCATCCCCTTGGCCACGCGCTCCAGGAAGAGAAACTCCTCCTCGGTGAAGTTCTCCCCCTTGGCGGCCTTGGACATCAGACGTCCCACCTCCTCGGCCTCCTTGGGCGAGTAGTGGGTGGTCACCCGGGAGAGCACCTGGAGCTCATCGAGGTTGCGGCCGGTGACGAGGCCGAGTCTCTCGAGAATCTCCCGGGCGACCCTGGCCTTGGGTTGGGCCAGGGCACTCCAGGGAAGAAGAAGCGCCAGGCAGAGAAGGAGCGCTCTGGTCATCGGTGAGTCCCTCACCAGCACAGCGGCAGGGAGTCGAAGCCGCGGAAGGTCAGGCTGTGGCACTTCATGAACATCTGATGCTGGGATGGGGATTGCGCAGGTTGCCGGGGCTGAACAGGTTGCGATCGGTAACAGCGGAGCCAGTCATGGCGCGGCACGGTAGTTGCCGCTCCATGGACTGTCGAGGTCAGGGCACGTTGCCGCGCACCAGCCGCAGGTGACGCTTTCCACGGCGCGGACCACTCGGGGAGACGCCAGGGGAGTGGGGCACGTAGGGCTGATGGCGCAGGCCGTCCTTGTGGCTCCAGTCCTTCGGCGCGAGCGGATCCGACGGCCCGCGCAGACCCGAGCGCACGATGACTCCGAAGAGCACCGTCAGCAGCACGGACACGGTGATGAGCGTCAGGCTGGAGTTGGTGAAGAGGCCATCGAGCGCGGGCGACGGATCCGGCGTGAAGAGCATGGCGCCGAGCAGCAGCCACCACAGTCCGAGCACCAGCAGGCCCGCGCCGCCGGACCAGAGCTTCACCCGCGACCAGAACGTCCGCTGCGAGGGAAAGGGCGTGGGGGAGGCCCCGCGCTGCGCCGGGTACTGCCGGGACGGCTCTTCGTCGTGCGCGAGTCTCGCCAGGACGTGCTCCGAAAGGGTTTCACTGCTCCGCATGCCCCGGGCCGGGAAGGCGAGGGTGGCCCCATGGCGCCAGCGCATCACCCCGATGGCGATCACCAGCAACACGAAGGCGGCGAACGCGGTAGGGCCCATCCGGCTGGCCCCGTACGCCCCGTGGATCACCAGGGCGCAGACGAGCGCGGGGAGCAGCAGCCGGAAGCGGGGGGGCGGAGACGCCAGCATGAAGTGAACGGTAGCAGAGATGTGGGTCCACTCCAGTTTGCCACCAGTGCGGGTCTCCTGGACACCCCGGCCCGGTGAGGCGTGTCCGTTCGCGGACTCGGGACCTCTTTCCCCCTGAGAAATCCAGCTTGCTTGGATGGATTCCGAGCGGGCTGGAGCGGAGACTTCTCGGTTCCTGACCCGAATCCCTGATGCTGAGCACGGCCACCGCGAGCCGTGCCGAGCCTCAAGGGGTGGAGCGCCCGCCAATTTCCGGGAAGCGCTCGTAGGCCCGTTTGAGCGCGTCCAGGTGGGTGGGGTTGTCCAGGTCGAGCGGCGCATCCGTGAGCCTGACCACCCACCCGCCTGTCGCGCTACGCCGTGAGCGCGAGACCAGCTCCGCATCGCGGGCGGGGTCCGGAAAGCCGATGGCCCGTGCGGCAGCATCCGACCAGTAGTTCAGCCATCCGAGGCGATGCGGAATCTCAGGCGAGCGCATGGCAACAGGGGACTTGATCACCGGCAAGCCGCGAGGAGGCGGCTCCAGGTCGTCTGGCCGATTCTTCGTCTGGCGTGCAATGTCCACCCCCGCGCTGAACGGCGTCGCGTGACCCCAGAACGCGCGTGCGTCCTCCGCCACGGCCTCCAGTAAGGCTGCCGCAGCCACGCTGCCGGCGGCGGACAGAGGTAGCGCTACATGGAATTCGAATTGAGCCCGACCGCCAGGAGAAATCCCCGCCGGCTTTCCCCATCCCGTCACGCTGACCCGGAAGTTGTCATCAGTGCTGCGCAGCGGTGGCATTTCCCCACGACTAGCCTCGCGGGCGACGAATGCGTCGCGATCCGGCAACGGAATAAGCTTCCCCTCGTCAGAAATCATCAACCCAATACGCAAGCCGGGGTGTGCGCGCTCCATCGCATGAACAACAGCCAAAGTTCGGCCATCATCCCCCGCAAGCGCAGGCGCGTAGACGATCATGCCGATTTGATTCTCTCGTGTAGCTGGCATTTCAGCACCAATCCATGACGACGATCAGGTTTTCGAGCGCCGGTTCGGTGTACTCCAGCGCCTTTTTGTGTGAGGCACTTCGAACGCCGACCCGAAAGTCAAATCCGCACGCCCTAGCAAGTTCACGCTCGATCGGAAAATCACGCACATGCTTTCTTGCTACAATGTCTTGAAGCTCGAGCGGATACGAGTCGTAGTTGTCAGTTTTCACCTCCCAAAGCACGCCCGCGACAACTTGCAATGCGTCGAAAGCCTTGCCGTTGACCAGCGCGTTAGCCCCACGGTAGGCGTTGAACTTGATCCCGTCAGCGCACTTGTTGTGCAGCTTGTTCCCGCCCTTGGGCGGCACCCGTCGAGGCTTGCACTCCAGACGGCGCTCCCGCTCCGAGACTTCGGTTGGACCCACAGGATTGATCCAAAGTCCGTAGGAGAGGTTTTGAAGAGGGGGAGAGCAAGTCCAGACAATCTCAGGCAAAGAGGGGGCATCCCTCCGGACGGCGCTTGAAAGAAGGGCGCCGTGGAAGGACAGCA
>NZ_DBNGVP010000145.1:0-13735 GCF_057119385.1 Archangium sp.
CAAGGACGCGGGGAAGGCCGAGCCCTTCACCCCCCTGTGGGAGACCTTCCTCGCCAGGCGCGCCACCGTGCGTGACCAGGAGGCGGCGCAGGAGCTTCGGTGGGCCTTCGAGGAGCTCCGCGTGGCCCTCTTCGCTCCGGAGGTGACGACGCCCGTGTCGGTGACGGTGACGAAGGCCGGCGCGGCCCTCGCGGCGCTGCGCTAGAATGGAGGCGGCGGGAATCGAACCCGCCGCCTGGCACTCCCAGAGGGGGCTTGGCGGAGTCTCGTGGGCGATTGGCGGTAGCGTGTGCCCTGGCGAGGTGTGGCTGGGGAGGGGCTGGTGGGGGCGCACGGGTGGGAGTACCGGCGGAGGCGGCCGGAGGGGACGGTGCTGTACGAGGCGGTGAGGGCCATTCCGCCTAGAGTCCTTTTGAGGGAAACCCACCACCTGCCGCTTGGCGGTTGTTCGTGCGCACGGTGCTCGGGCATATGGACTCTGTGTGGGCTTTTGCACACCTGGGGCGCAGGATGTGCGCTCGCAGACACAAACCGGACTAGCATCGCTTCCGTATGACCGAACCGGTCGGAGCACATCTGGCCTGCAGGGGCCTCATCACGCAGGCGCAATTCGATAAGGCCCCGCTTGAGTGAGCCACAAGGAACAATCCTGAACCAGTCTCAACCATGGCGTTTCACACGAGAAACCAATCATGTCCTCCCAATTCTGGGTACTCTCTGGAAACCCATCCAATTTTGTCGTCGTTCTTGATAGTGATAGAAATTTGTCCGCCGGCTACCCACCAGCGTCCTGGAAGGCCATCGAGCCAAGGATGAAAATCTGGCTCGGTAATGAGCGGGAACTCGGCTTCCTCCGAGAGATATACGCCGCTCTGCCGACGAACGGTTCAACGGCGCCCAATGCAACCTCCGTCCCGGACGGAAAAACCCTGAGGAGCGCTTTCCTCCAGGCCTTCCAATACCACCTACGACGCCAGTGTTCGTGAGCGGTCCTCATCCCGACGCGCCGGGCTGGTGGCACGTGACCGCGTATGCGCAAGACGGAATCTACCGCGGCTATGTCCAAGGGCTCCGCGTCAACACCCATTTACCCGAACCGACGGCCAAGCTGTATCAGATCAAGAAGAATGACAACGTCGAGAAACTCGCGAGACAGGCGTTCTCCAGCGCGGTTCGTCCTGGCCATGATCTGGCCTTCTACGAGAACGTCCTGTTGTATGTAAACCAGCAAAAGGGGAAGCAAGGCATCACCGGCTCGTACCAGAAGCGAACAGTTTTCGGCGGTGGTGGCAACAACATCAAACTCATTGAGGGGGCGCGAATCTGGCTCGTGAGCCCGGCCTTCGCCAAAGCGCTCAAGGAGGTGGTTCCCTCCGGTTCGTTGACGGGTGGCGCGTTCGCGGAGCTCAAGGAAATCGCTGGGGCAATCCAGGATGCCATCGAACGATTCGCCAGGGCACTGCTGGACATCGTCGCGAGCATCACCGAAAGCCCGAATCATGCCCGTGAAGTCTTTGCCGAGGACTGGGAAGTCATCCGCGAGCACCTCGCCGAAATCATCACCGTCGTCGCTGGATTCATCGCGCTAGAGGGCCTGGCGGCTGCCATGGCCGGGCCCGCGAGCCCCCTCATCCTCCAACTCAGCGCCGCTGCCATCCAACTCGTGTTGGCCATGGTTGGAGCGCAAGCCGCACTCGTGAGTATCGAAGCGGCGGTCAAGCATGGCGCAGAGTGGCTGAGAATCGCGATACAAGCGAATGGCAGATCTGGATGGATTGCTGACGCGAGCAAAGCATTCCTCAGGATGCTGAAAAGCATCATCATGGCATGGCTCTCGGTCAGAGGCGTCAAGGCCAACCTGGGCAAGGCGGCCAAGATCATAAATTCATTGCCGCCGCCGCCTCCGATGCTCGCGCTGGCAGTCGCAAACGGTGGCAACAGGCTGGTCCTTGCGGGGAACGCGGGGAGCGGCACGGCGGCGGCCCTCGGTCCGCCCGTCACGACGGGCTCGCTCGGTGCGGCCGGCGCTTTGATGGCGAAGGGCGAGAAGAGCGGCGGCTCGTCGAAATCATCGGCCCCGACAGAGTTTCCGCGGAAATCGCTTCGCGGTGTCTCCGTGAACTGGTTGAAGCGCAATAAGCCACGTGGGTGGCGCCATGTTCCGACTGACAAGAAAGGCGGTTGGAAGTGGCTCGATGAAAATGGCGTCGAGCGTCTGCGGTTCATGTGGAAGAACGGGCTGAACGCCACTTCGAACAAGTGGTGTCGTCAGGCAAACGGATATTTCCGCTGGCAGAACACCAAAGGACAGCACCTGGATATCGATGGCAACGTCATCGACGACACGCATCCGCAGTTCCAAGCACTGACACACATCCCGTACGAGGGGGCCTACTGGTGATACGGCAGGTTAAAGACAGCATGGGTGCGCTCGAGGGGTCTCACGAGAGTCTCTTGATCAGCTATCAGTACGAAGCATCGAAGAAGACATTGGTAGTCGTTCTCGACTACCCTGATAAGGCCGCAGAATCAGATCGAGCATTCCTGCGTCTCCGCTTCATGGATGTATCGGAGTTCCATCGGGTTCCCGGAACTTTCGCCGACCTACAGCGCTTCAAGGAGTCGTACTCCACTCGTGAAACCCCAGCTTCGACAGTCGTTCAACAGATCGACATTGAAAAGAAGGCGGATTCACTGCGCATTGCCTTGTCATTTGGCAGCTTCGGCGGACTCACTTTCGTGTGCCGGTCACTTTCCGCGGAATCGCGCAGCGCATGCGCAACAAAAACAGATGCAAATACGTGGACGTATCACGACGTCGATGACGACAAGCCTGTAGATTTCTACGATCCATTCGCATGAAGCCACCGAAGAGTGGTGTCAAAGAACTCGTTCCGACACCTCGCGCCCTCCGACTCGTCCTAACGAGACGTCTGCGCCCCCTGACCAGGAGCTGCTCCCCAAGCCCCCTGCGTTGTTCCAAGCCAGAGCGAGAGCCCCCGTGACAGCGGCAAGCTCCGCTTCCCGGGGGGCCGCCGAGCGGATGCCGCGGTGCGTCGGGGCTCTGCGCAGTGCGTCGCGCACCCGGCGAGTGCGTCGCATCCACCTGCGACTGCATTGACAACATGCGCCCGGGTAGGCGTGTAGTGCGCCCTTCGCGCGAGACACGAGAGCTGTCCGCGGCTTCAGGACCTTGAACACCATGACGACCCCTTCCCCCATCGCCCACGCTCCGAACGCCCATGGCGCCGCGCACTCCGCTGTCCCCACCGGACGCGTGTCGAAGCACCCGCTGGAGCTCGTCTATCCCGGCAGTGGCCACGTCAGCGCCAAGCAGGCCTTCCTGGTGTGGCTGGCGTACCCCGGGGCCCGGCTGACGGACCTGGGGACGGTGGTCCAGGGCGAGCGCGGCCAGCGGCTGCTGGCCCTGCGCTACATCATCGCCAACGGGGCCATCTGGCAGACCCGCTTCGTGTGGAAGCCGGCGCTCCAGGCCCTCTCGGGCGGGGAGACGGCCGCCGCCGCCGCCGTGGAGGCCCTGCTCGCGGACATCGCCCGGCTGAAGGCCGAGCTGTCGGTGGACCCGAGGGCGCACCACGCGTGGGCCCGCGACTTCGTGTCTCCCGAGGCCGGGCGGCGCCTGGGCGAGCACCTGGCGGAGGCGGAGACGCTGCGCTTCCTGGTGCTGATGCACGTGGACGAGGAGCTGCGCAAGCACCTCTTCGCACGGGTGCGCGCGCGGGCGGAGGAGCTGCTGAACACCGCGCCCGCGGCCCTGGATCTGCTCTATCTGGCCACCACGGACCTGTACGCCTTCCCCGCGACCACCGTGAGCGCCGGGGCGCTGAAGTACATCATCGTCGTGGACAAGGGGGAGATGGGGGTCCGGGCGGTCCGCGAGTGCATCGCGCTCGGGATGACGCCCGTGGTCTGCCACAGCCTGCAGGACGATGCGGACGCGCTGCAGGTCCGGCTCGCACGCGCGCACGGTGGCTTCACCGTGGGCCTGCAGGGGACGTTCCGCGAGACGTACGCCAACTACGTCCAGATCACGGACAAGGTCACCTGCGCCTTCCAGGAGCGCTTCGGAAAAACATGGGAGCGGGAGCTGGCCCGGGCCGCCGTCTACCCGGGCTACGGGCCGCTCGCCGAGAACGCCTCCGCCATCCGCCACTTCCGCCAGAACGGCCTCATCTTCATCGGCCCCATGCAGGACGTGGTGGAACGGGCGGGTGACAAGCGGACCTTCCGCTCCATGGTGCAGCAGCTCGACCCCCACGCGGTGACGCCGGGCATCACCCTGGAGGCGAGCGACGCGAAGGTCATCCAGGAGCGCATCGAGGAGGCGTTCCGCAACGGCGTCTTCAGCTTCCCGGGCCGGCTCAAGGCCGCCAACGGCGGCGGTGGCCGCGGCCAGGCCGTCTGCCAGAGCCTCGAGGCCCTGCCGGCGGCCATCACCAAGGTGCTGGGGGAAATCCAGGCGAACGGCTGGGATGCGGGCGTGATGTTCGAACAGAACATCCCGGAGACCATCCACCTGGAAGTGCAGGTGCTCCGGGACCGCTACGGCAACACCCGCCACTTCGGGATGCGGGACTGCAGCGAGCAGCGGGCGAGCCAGAAGATTCAGGAGGAGGCCCCTCCGGCCCTGCTGCGGGCCTCGCCGGAGTTGCAGGAGCGTGTGCAGCAGCTCGCGGTGCGCTTCGCGGACGAGGTGGGCTACGTGGGCGCCGGCACCATCGAGCTCATGTACAAGGCGGGGCGGTACTACTTCCTGGAGATGAACACGCGCATCCAGGTGGAGCACCCCGTCACCGAGGAGGTGCACGCCATCCGCCGCGGCGAGGAGCTCGAGCCGCTCAACCTGGTGCAGTGGCAGATGCGGATTGCCAACGGCGAGCCCATCGACTTCGAGCAGGGCCAGCTCGTGTGCACCCACGTGGGGCGCGAGTTCCGCATCAACGCCGAGAGCTGGATGCCGAACCTGAAGGACAGCCGCGACGGGGGGGTGGGCCTGTTCGTCCCCAACGCGGGCAGGTTCGACCGCATCGAGATTCCCGCCAGGGACGTCATCCTCGCGAAGCTGAAGGAGGCGGGGACGACGGGGATCCAGGATCTGAAGATCCGGTTCGACTGTGGCTTCGAGCCCGGGGACACCCTGGTCAACAAGGACCCGACGTTCGGCAAGCTCATCATCTCGGTGGCCGCGGAGCAGAACGCCTACGAGCTGCTCCGCCGGGTCTGCATCGAGGTCCTCGCGCAGATGCGCATCGAGGGCCGGCAGGTGCGCCCGGACGGCGTCGCGCTGGACGGCAAGCCCTTCCTGACCAACCTCGGGGACCACGTGCGCATCCTCGAGATGCCGCTCATGAAGCAGCACATGCGCGACACCGCCCCCGAGCGCCACGTCAACTGGGTGGTGGCGGCGCTTCGCGCGGCCAGATAGTCCGGCTGGATCAGGGGTTTCCGGCCTGGGTGTTTCCAGGCCCCGACCAGTGGCTCGCTGGCAGTAGCCCTCCGGCCAGCGGAGGCTCAGCGGACGTACACGTCGGCGGAGACCAGCCCGCCGTCGGAGTACACCCGGGCGACCGAGCCGGCGGTGTTGAAGTTGCCCGTGAGCCACCTGCGCGCCGCCCAGGTGGAATACGAGACGGGAGCGTGGCCGAGGTGAACGCCGTAGCGCGTCGCCCAGAGCTCCGGAGCCGCGAACGTGCTCCCCACGCTGCGGCGCACGGCGATGCTGTCGTAGCCGTTGTCGAAGAACGCGGACACGAGATCGGTCCTCCGGGTGTCGACGCCGTCCACGGAGGTCCGGCGCATCGCCATCCACTGCTGTCCCTCGTTGAAGACGCCCTGCCGGGTCACCCAGCGCGAGATGGTGAAGCTGCTCCCCGAGGAGACGTGGACGTCGATGGAGACGAGGCCGCCCTCGCCAAAGACGTTGGCGATGTCGTCATAGCCGTCTCCGTTGAAGTCCCCCGCGATCCACTTCTGCGTGTCCCAGAAACCGCCGCCCTGCGTCTGCCAGCGCTCCCGGACGAAGCTGCCGCCCGTCGAGACGTGGACCTCGATGCTGTTCAGGCCGTTGTCGTAGAAGACGTTGGCGAGGTCCACCTTGCCGTCGCCGTTGAAGTCGCCGGTCAGCCACTTCTCCCCGGGCCAGACATTGCCGCCCTGATTCTGCCAGAGCTTCCGCACGAAGCCGCTGCCCGTCGAGACGTGGACGTCCGCCCAGGTCTGCCAGCCGTCGTTGAAGACGTTGACGAGGTCCGCCCTGCCGTCGCCGTTGAAGTCGCCGGCCATCCACTTCTGCCTGTCCCAGAAGCCGCCATCCTGCGTCACCCAACGCACCCGCGTGAAGCCCCGCAGGCCGGTGACGTGCACGTCCACCGAGGCCAGCCCGTTCTCGTTGAACACCTTGGCCAGGTCCGTGGCGCCGTCGCCGTTGAAGTCTCCCGCCATCCATTGCTGCTCGTTCCAATACCCGCCCTGCTGCCTCGCCCACGGCACCTGCATGAACGAGTCGGGCTGGGGGAGCGCGTCATTGGCGCGCACCGGGAACGGGGCGGGCCTCCGGTTGCTGGCCAGACGCGGATCGATGTAGCCGCCGGCCCGCGCCAGCGTCGCTGGATCATGCGCCAGCCAGTAGACCCCGTGCGACCGGGCCCGCTCCTCTTCCACGCTCGCCGGCTGGACCATGGCCATACACATCCAGGCCTGCGCGTCATTGATGATCGGATCGTTCGGAACGGTCCAGGTGGTGTAATCGTGCCAGAAGGCGCACCGGTCGATGGCATCGTAATACCGGTGATTGTCGTAGCCCGGGCCCCACTCGGCGCCGAAATTCACGCCGTAGCGGCGGCACCATTCGTAGACGTGTGACGTCAGCTGCGTCCAGCACCCATCGGGGCCCACGTAGTACCCACCGCACCAGGGGAGCTCGTCCCTCGCGGGAGGCGCTTTCTTGCAAGCGTCGAGGCCCGCCTGCTCGCGATAGGCCAGGGTCGTGAACCGCTGGTTGCTCCCCCCGGTCGGCGTGTACAGCAGGACACGGGCACCATTGGCGGTGCTCGCGGACTCGACGTCCAGGTGGCGCGGGCTGTAGTCCAGGGAGGGCTGGATGAAGGCCTCGGCGATCGAATACGAACCGTCGCCGTGCTCGACCTGCGTGAAGTACGAAGCGGCGCCGCAGTCGCGCTGGACGAGATAGCCGCCGGTCTGGGCGAGGCACTTCCCGCTGTGCCACGCCTTGATGCGGTACACGGAGCCCACCGGCTCGAAGAGGAACGCCTGGTCGCGGCTGCCATTGCAATCCCACTGGAGGATCTGCGCCTCGTCGGCCTGGCTCGAGCCGGCCACGCCGAGGCATTTCCCCGAGTGCCGCGCGGTCAGACGCACGTACTGGCCCGGCTCGGCCATGAGGCTCCGGGCCGCGGTCTTCACCGGCCCTTCCTCGACGGGGGCTCTCCCTTCGGTCGGTACGCTACAGCCAGCCAGAAAACACATCATGCTCGCCAGGCGAGTCGCGGCGTTCATCAGATCTCCCTCCCGTGTTCCCGGGAAAACCATTAATTGGATTTTTCCAGAATGTCCATCTTTTGCAACATCTTTGCACCAGTAATCGAAGCGCGAACCCTGGAGCCGAGAACCCGCTCCCTCCCCCACCCCCCTCCCAACCCATCACGTCCGGGGCCTCCAGCCACCTCCCTGGTAGTTTCCCGGGCTTTTTGGAGGCCGCGATATGGCCGGTGAGAGTGGTGGACAGACAGGGAGTGAGGTTCCCGGGCTCGGCTTCGCTCCGGGCACGGAGGTCGCGGGCTTCACCATCGAGGGGATCATCGCCTCCGGCAGCTTCGGCACCGTGTACCGGGCGAGGCGCGGCGGACGGCCCTACGCCATCAAGCTGGTGCCCGTCCACCCGAGGGCTGACCGGGAGACGGCCGCGCTGCGTCAGATACGGCATCCCAACGTGGTGTCCTTCCACGGGTATTGCCTCTGGCCCGAGAAGGAGCCTCTCTGGCTCGTCCTGTCCCTGGAACTGGTCGAGGGCCTCACCCTCGACGCCTGGGCGGCCCGGGAGAATCCTTCCGCGCTCGAGCTGGTGATGCGGGTGCTGCTGCCCCTGGCGCTCACCCTGGCGGACGTGCATGCCTCGGGCGTGGTGCACCGGGACATCAAGGAGAGCAACATCATCGTGCGCGAGGCGGACGGACAACCGGTGCTGGTGGACTTCGGCGCGGCGGGGCTCAAGGAGGGGGCGCTCCGCCTGACGATGCGGCTGCCACCGGGCACCGCCGAGTACCGGAGTCCCGAGGCACTGCGCTTCGCGAAGCAGTGGGAGGGCGAGCACTACCCCTTCTCACCGGGAGATGACCTGTGGGCCCTGGGCGTCGTCATCTACGCCCTGCTGACGCGCACGCTGCCCTTCGGAGACCGGAACGACCCGGGGTTGAACCGGGCCATCCTCGAGGAGACGCCGCCGGGCCCACATGAGCGCAACCCGCGCGTGCCCCTGGCCCTGAGCGAGCTGTGCATGGGCCTGCTGGAGAAGGATGCCGAGGACAGGTACCCGGACGCCAAGGCGCTCGCGGAGCACCTGGTGGAGCTGTGCACCGAGGCGGATGGCTCCTGGCGCAGCCCGATGTTTCCTGGAGCCGGCCCCGAGAAGCGCTCCGCCCCGGCGGCGCCGGCAGTGCCCGGACGCCCGTTTCCCTGGCGATGGTGGGCCGCTGCCGGGCTCGCGCTCACCGCGGCCCTCCTCTCGCTCCGGCCTCCCGGGGACACCCCACGCACGGCGTCAGCACCCGCCCCCACGACGCTCCAGAGCGGTTCCGGCCAGGAAGTCGATGCAGGCGCCACAACGGCGGAAGTTGTACCCGGCGCGGGACCCGAGACGTCACCCACCCCCGCGCCCGTCGCCCCCGCGACGAACAGCAAGGAACCCTCGATGAAGAAGTCCAAGACGATTCGCACCCTCGTTGCCGCCGGCTGTGTTGCCGGTTCCGCGGGTTGCGTGAGCGGGCCGCGACCGCGCCCCCCTCCCCCTCCGGAGGAGTGCCCGCCTGGAGCGGAGGCGGCGCACAGGAGCTACCGCCTGTACCCCGGAGACGACGTCGGCGCGAGCCTGATTCCCTTTGGCGAGAAACCCCGGGACGTGCTTGTGCGCGATGGCCAGAAGATCCGTGCCGAAAGCCGCGGCCGATCCAGAGACCTCCCCGATCGGACGGCCTTGGATGGCCATGTCTATGTGGGGGAAGGACGTGTCTATGCGCGCTTCACCACCGCCCATCTTCCCAACGGCGAGACCATCCCCGTATGCCTGGAATTGGTGACGATAGGTGACATCCCCCGTGGCGCGGAGGCCGAGCCCGGCAGTACGCCCACTGAGGCCCTCACCATCTCCTCCCTGAGCCTCCAGGTTGTCAAGCGCTTCAGATAAGACTGCTCTGGGAATGGCCACCCATGCTTCCTGCCTCCGTCCTGGTATTCCTGGCGCTTCTTCAAGCGCCTGCTGCGTTGGAATCACCGCCCCGTGCCATCCGCTGCGAGGAGGTGAAGCGCCTCGAGTTGTCGCTCGTGTCCACCAGGCATTTCGAGGTGTGCGTCAGTCCTGGGCTCATGACGGGCTTCCGCTTCGACACGCCTGTCACGGTGGACCTGCAAGAAGACGTGCGCTTCGAGGAGGTGATGAGCGGCCGAAGCAGCATCGGTTTGGTGCCGCCGAAGGACATGGCGCCTGGGGAGCGCATTCGGCTCACAGCACACCTCGCAGGTGGAGAATCGCCACAAAGCGTCACCTTCACGCTGGTGGCCCACCGCGGGCGGGCGACCCACCAGGTGGAGGTATACCGCGACAAACGGACTCGGGAGTCCCTCCTGCAGGAGATAGAGCAGGAGCGCGCGAAGAACCAGGACCTCCGCGCCCAGCTCTCTCAGTCCAGCGGCCTTCGCGGCCTCTTCCTCGCTGGGGCGTTGAACCATACCGGCGTCCCAGCACAGCAGTTCTCCGCGAAGATGGTCCGTGAGCAGCGATCAGACGACGGACTCTGGGTGTTGAGAGGTGTCACTTATCGATCCGACAACAGCGTCGGGGTGAAGGTGGACCTCATGAACACTGGCGCCGAGTCGTGGCAAGCCGCGGGCGCGAGCCTGGTGGGTCCCACGGGGGAGACGCTGGAGGGGGTGCGCATCGGGCTGGCGGAACCCATCTCGCCCCAGCAGATGCAGCCGGTGTTCATCGAAGCCGATGCGGCATCTGGGATTCCTCACGGAGAGGTGACGCTTCGCCTGTGGGGGGTGGATGGCCGCACCACCACCCTCTTCAAGGTGACATTCCCGCAGTCAGTTCTCCATCAGGATGAAGCAACACGAAGCCGAGCGGTCACTCCGATGGAGTGCGGGCGGGCAGCGGGAAGGCCTCCCAACCCGGAGGCCACTCCACGCGCTCATAGGTGAAGTGATGCGGATCATCCGACGGCCAGGGCGACTCGAGCGGCTCCTCCACCAGCTCGAAGACCCCATGATCGAAGGGCAACCCCGTGCCGGGCGCGGAGCGGACGACGCGCTCGCGCACGCCGCGCTCGGCCAGCCGGAGCGAGCGGTGGTGGCAGTAGGGGTTGTTGCCCCGCCGGTTGAAGAGCACATGCGCCCGTTGCGAGCACCCTCCCCGGCAGGCCTCGGCATAGCGGCAGCTCGCGCAGTGGCCCCACAGATGCGCGATGCCCTCGGGCGTACCGGCCGCGCCGTTGAAGGTGAGCTCGCGCGTCTCCAGGATATCGGCCAGGGGCTGCTGGCGGATGTTGCCGCCGACGAACTCGGACGGCAGCGTGGGGCACGCCTTGATGCCGCCATCTGCGTGGATGCCCAGCACGGACAGGCCCGCCTTGCAGCCCGCCCACACCTTGGCCCCGCTGGAGGAGAAGAGGAGATCGTCGTACGGGCCGAAGTAGCCCACGTCGTTGCCAGGAACCAACGACACCCGGCCCTCCTCGCGGACCCGCAGGGCGACGCGGGCGAGCATCCGGTAGAGGTCCGGCAGCTCCGCGGGCTGCAGCAGCATCCACACGTTGTCCGTCCCGTTGCCCATGGGGCCGGTGAGCTGGACCTGCCAGGCGCGGATGCCGGCATCCCTCAGGCGCTCGTACAGCGCGGGCAGCTCGGGGGCGGACAGACGGTTGACCTGCGTGTTCGAGCTGATGGGCACGCCCGCCTCGCGCAGGTGGCCCAGCGTCTCGAAGCAGAAGCGGAACGAGCCCTTGCGGCCACGGATGCGATCGTGCGTGGCCTCCAGGCCGTCCACGGAGACGGAGACGTGCGCGATGCCCGCCTCCTTCATCCGCCGCGCCGTCTCACGCGAGAGGCCATAGCCTCCCGTCGTCATGGTGCAGAGCATCCCGTGGTCCGTGATGGCCCGCGCGATGTCGAGCCAGTCGGGACGCAGGAACGCCTCGCCGCCCTCGATGGTCACTTCCTGGATGCCCACCTCGGCGAGCTGGCGCACCAGGTCGAGCGCCTCCTCACGGGAGAGCTCGTTCTTGCGGCTGTCTCCCGCCCGCGAACCGCAGTGGCCGCAGGCGAGGTTGCACTTGAGGGTGAGCTCCCACACGGCATAGGCCGTGCGGGTCTGGACGGACGGAGGCATGAGCCGGGAGCGGGAACAGCGAGGGATCAGGTCAACTTGCTCTTGATGATCTCGTCATCCGGGGGCGGCAGGCCGTAGTCGGCGCTGCCTCCACGGATCTGCTCGAGCGCCTTCTCGTCCAGCTCGAGCACCTGGCGGGTGCGCTCGTTCTGACGCTCGATCACCTGCGTGCGCGGAAACTTCTTCTCGACCTTCTTCGTCATGGGCGGTCCTTTCGCGAATGGACGCTCGATGATAAGGCCTGCTGATGGCCGAGAGCAATCCAGAATCTCTGGGTTGACGGGATTTGCCCCGGGAACGAGCGCTTCAGGCCGGGCCGGCCCACGACTCCAGCCGGTTCCGGATGACCTGCACGGCCCGAGCCGGGTAACGCTCCATCCGGTGCGCGAGCTGCTCCTCCGCGAAGGAGAGCAGTTGCCGGGCGCACGGGCCGGGCTCCAGCAACAACAGGTGATGGAGCGCCCTCCCCTGCTCCGGGAACTCCTGTTCGAAGCGGCGGAACGGATCCAGGTTGTCGAGCCGGGTCTGGCGCTCCGCGGGCGCCAGGTGGGTCAGGATCCGCAGCAGATGACCCAGCGCATGCTGCTTGATGAAGGAGGACCCGCTGAGCACCTCACCGCGCGCGGTGCGTCCCGCGCCGACCAGCAGCGCCGACAGGAAGAGCGCGAAGGCGCGCTCCACGTCGACGAAGGAGGCCTCGGCGGTGGACCTCGTACGCAGGTGCGACAGGCCGGCCTCGAGGTGCGCCCGGTCGAACAGCACGCGGTAGTCATTCACCTTCGCCAGGTGCAGCTCGGCCTCGTCGAAGATGGCGAACTCCAGCAGGTGGCCATCGTCATGGAGCACCTTGAGCCCATGCGCCGTCTCCCGCACCTTCAGCACGATGCGCTCGCTGTCCGGCAACCAGCCCAGGTCCTGACGGAACGACTCCTGCGCGCCCGGGACCGTGATCACGAAGAAGTCATGATCCGACCACGCGTCGGGCGTACGCCCGAGCTCCGCCATCGAGCCCACTGCGACCAATCCCAGGACGCGCGCATCGGACTCCAGCCGGGCGCGCAATCGCTGAGTGAACGAACGGTAGAGATCCAAGTCCATGAGGGCCTCGGACGCTACCAGAGCGACGTACCGGCACCGAGGACGACGGGCGGGGCATGTCTCCGAGCCGGAGAACCACCCCGCCCCCCTCCCCGCCTGGAAGCGGGCCACGACTCCAACTGGCTCTCGACACTTCGGTACTTGCCAGCCCACCGCCTCGCATTTCGTGCTACGGATGCTCCCCGGAGTCTGCATCCCGAAGCCAGGGAGACCCCATCATGTTCCGAATCGCGAAGGAGCAACTCCAGGCATTGGCCGCCCTGGTTGAGCAATCCTTCATCAGCCGGACGGTGCACCATGGGTCCTCTCTATGTGGAGGCCTTCGCCTCGGATGTGTTGGGCGCGCGCCTCATGGGCGCCCAGGCCGAGGTGGACTTGCAACACCTCTTCACCGGTCCGCCCAGGCAGCGGGGCCGCTACACCCTGGGGCTGTCGGCGGTGCATGACTGGGGCAGGGCCGGAGGTGCGTCTCCTGCGGTGACGCTGGCCCACCTGGATGGGACGGCAGTGGTGGTGGTGCGCCCGGGCTTCGAACTGCACGTGCTGGGCGGTTGTTGGCGTGGGGGCGGATGCTCTCTCCCCCACCCTGGACATGAAGCCGCGGCTGGAGGTGCGGCGGCAGCACGGCGGCTTCCGCCAGTGGACAATGCGCGCTGAGGCCCTGGCGCGCAGGAGGGCGGCGCTGCTGCTGGGGGCCGTGCTGCTCTCCACCGGCTGCGTCACGCTCGGGCCGCGACTGGGCGGTAGCTCTGAGCGGGCCCCCCACGCCCTCTCCACGCTGCGGGAGGTGGGCGCCACGGCCCCCTCACTCGAGGCGTCCTCCCCTGTTGCCGCTCCGGAGGTGGGCGAGCACGTATTCTCCTCCGAGGCGGGCGCGCAGGAGCGGCTGCACCGCCGCCGCAGCGCCCGCGGGCTGGGCCCGGACGCCGCCCTGGCGAGCGCGGGCGAGGCACCCGCGTCCGAGGTGGCCAGCACGGGGCCTGTCCCCGAGGAGCC
>NZ_DBNGVP010000146.1:0-38648 GCF_057119385.1 Archangium sp.
CGGGCCGCCACTCTCCCGGGTGGCGGCTCGTCGCCTTCCCATCACCCGCCGTGGCGCACCACCACCGGCGTGATGCCCATCACCCAGCTCGCTCACGCGCCCATCAACCAGCTTGCGCGTCAACAAGAGGGGCGGCATGCCCTCTTCTCCGGCCCGGCGCACAGCCCGCGCGTCACCTTCCAGCGGCCCTTCTCAACCCCTTTGCACCAGCCCGCCCCCTCAAGCAGGGCCCCCATTCCGCCTATGGTTCTGGGCTTTGCGGAACTCTGGATCCGCCATCAGGCCGCCTGCTGCGATGTCCAGTCCTTGGCCAGTTTCCCAGGACTCACGCTGCGGGTAGCCTGGAGACTGAAGGTGCATCAGCCAATGGGCGACCGAAGGGGGAAATGATGGGCCGCGATTCCTACGCGTCGACGCGAAAGAGGGAGGCAAAAGAACAAGAGCGACAGAATCAGCTGCGCCTTGCGCGCGAATCCGCGGAGCAGAGCGATGCGCGGATCGAGGAACTGAAGTCGGCGCACAAGGCCTGTAGCGCTCCGATCGATTGGCGAGCGCTCGCGGCCAGTCTGCCTCCTGCGCCGGTGACTCCCACCCACTGGGCGGAACGCTCAGCCGACCGCCGAACCCGTCTCCTCTCCCTTTTCGAGGTCCCCTCGGCACAATTGCCGAACATGGCGTCTGCCGTGGCGGAGGATTCAGACCGGTTCCATTCCGCACAACGAGCATTCCAGGAGGAAGTACTGGAGCAGGCCGACTCCGGTGCATTGGCGCAAGGTATCCTTCAGGGGGACTCTAAAAGTTACCGGCGCGTCCTACAGGAGATTTCCTATAACTCCATGGCACCTCCTGGCGGAATTGCAGTGGATTTCGAAATCCACTCGCCCCATCTGGTGGAGGCAAAGATTACGGCCCAGGGTTCGGCCATTCTACCTCCTGAGGTTCAAACATTGACCTCGACCGGCAAGCTGTCGACGAAGGCCATGCCTCGCATCCAATTCGTCGAACTCTACCAGGACTACGTGTGCTCATTGGTCTTGCGAGTGGCACGTGAGGTTCATGCGCTCCTGCCGGTGAAGGCAGTCCTCATCACGGCGTATTCGGCGGACGGGCTCCCGGCGCTTTCCCCCGTACTCTCCACGATCATTCACCGAAAGCAGATGGAGGGTCTACCGTTCGATACCCTCGATCCATCGGACGCGTTGGACGGACTGCAAACTCGAACGAATTTCAAGGCCTCTCGTCGCACCGGCGCATTCCAACCCATCGTCGCCTTCTCGCCATCAGACGTTCTCTTCACAGAACCCGCCAGTTCGCTTCAGGCGATCATCGAAACCGCGAATCTGCTCCTCGAGGAACTCGAGTAGACACCTTGGGGGAGGCTCATCATGGAAGTCCTATTTGGATTGATATTCATCGTATGCGGTTTCGGATTCATCCCGGTTGCGATTTGGGCGTTCGTGCTGCGCACGCGGTGGCAAAAGACCCAGCGGTCACTATCGGAAGCCGAACAGGAACTCACGAAGGTCCGGGCCGACTCCCTTGCCGAACGGGAGCGTCTCAAGCGGGAGGTCCGCAAAAGGCTCGATGACGTGGACGCGGAGTTGTCGCGCGAGCGGGAAAACGCGCAAGCCGAAACAGAGAGGATACGCGCCCACTTCGAAGAGGAATTCAGAAAGGCGATGGCGACCTTCGAACCCCTGTTGAGGTTCCGAGGGCTCGCGAACGCGGAACAGGAAACCAAACGAGTTCTCGACGAGGCGATCAAACTCGCAAGTGCGCTCAAACAGCAAGCCGAGACCTTTTCCGCAACATCCAAAGCCCGAAGCGAAATCGAACTTCGTGAGGCAAGCAACAAACTCAAGGAACTGCGGTCAGAGGCGGACTCCCTCCTCGGTAAGGCAACCCAAGATGCGCGAAGAATCTTGGACGAAGCTCACAAGAGCGCTGAGCAGATTGCGGGAAATGCATACATCGCCCTGCGAGAGAAGGATGCGTTGGAGCAGGCCATTCGCGCGATCCGTAACGTGATCGACGGCTATGGAGACAAGTACGTCGTTCCGACGCGAAGCCTTCTCGATGAACTGGCTTCGGACTTTGGTCATCTGGAGGCAGGAGTCAAGTTGAAGTCGGCCCGGGAGCAGTCCCGGCGAATGGTAGAGGAAGGCCACGCCGCGGAGTGTGACTATGCGGAAGCCAAACGGAAGGAAGTCGCAATCCGATTCGTCATAGACGCGTTCAATGGTCGCGTGGATGGAGTTCTTTCTAGAACCAGGAGCGACAATTACGGGACGCTCGAGCAGGAGATTCGGGACGCCTTCGCCTTGGTCAACCTGAACGGAGAGGCATTCCGAAATGCACGAATCCTGGATGCGTATCTGGCGGCAAGGCTGGAAGAGCTGAGGTGGGCAGTCACTGCTCAGGAACTACGCCTTCGTGAGAGGGAGGAGCAGCGCCGGATCCAGGAGCAGATTCGTGAAGAAGAGAAGGCGCGACGCGAAGCGGAGCGCGTCATGAAGGAGGCGCAAAAGGAGGAAGAGGTCTTGGCCAAAGCACTGGAGAAGGCGCGTTCCGAGGTCGAGTCCGCGTCAGCTGAAGAGCGTGCTCGCTTCCAGCAGAAGGTCGACGAGTTGAACCAACGCCTGGCGGAGACAGAAGCCAAGAACCTCAGAGCGAAGTCGATGGCCGAGCAGACACGTTCCGGTAACGTGTATGTCATCTCGAACGTGGGGTCCTTCGGGGATGGGATCTTGAAGATCGGCATGACGCGCCGCCTCGACCCGATGGATCGCATTTACGAATTGGGTGATGCGTCCGTTCCATTCGAGTTCGACGTGCATGCAATGATCACGACCGACGACGCACCCGGCCTGGAGCGCGAGCTTCACAAGCACTTCGAAGATCGAAGGATCAATCGAGTCAACCTCAGGAAGGAGTTCTTCCGGGTTTCTGTCCTCGAACTGCGGGATCTCGTGGCGGCCAAAGGACTCCAGGCAGCATTCACGATGGCGGCAGAGGCGCGTGAGTACCGGGAATCCTTGGCGATAGCCCACCGCAGCGCAGAGGGCGCCGTTGGCGCACCTGGCGCTGAGATCAGTTGAGCTGAGGGAAGGAAAGGCAGCGGCGGAACCAGGCAGCGAGTTGCACGAGGGGCGTTGCGGCGTGCAGCCGCCGCACCATCGGGGCCAGTGGAGTTCCCCCACTCTCATGGGGGTCGAGGGCTTGTTGCTCGATTGAGCAGGAGTGTGGCTCGACTTCGCAGCGCCCGGGCCAGCCCCAGCCGAGTCATCCCAGGGGCCGCCGGAGGTGAACCCTCGCCGCTTGCCGCGAGTTTGCCGCTGGCCTCTGGATCCCGGAAAGACGAAGGGCGCGGACCCGAGGATTTCTCCAAGGATTCCGCGCCCTTCTGATGGTCGGGGAGACAGGATTTGAACCTGCGACCCCTTGGTCCCGAACCAAGTGCTCTACCAGGCTGAGCCACTCCCCGATACCGTTCTGCGCCTCGACGGAACTGCTCTCGGACCGTCGAAGTGGGCGGGGATGTACAAGACCCGCCCGGCCTAGTCAACGTCCTTGGATCAGCTTTTCATTCCGGAAGCCCTCCAGGGGTTCTCCAGGACCCCCGAGGCGCCCCAGACCCGGCCTCCGCTCGCGTAACCGGCCCACTTTCCAGGCGAACCCCTCGGGAACACCCCTTGCTTGGCCCTCCCCCGTACAGCGAAGGCACCCCGGGGTCCCATGCTTCCTCCTGTCGTCCTGATCTCCGATGACGAGCCGCTCGTTGTGTCCGCCCTCACCCGGGAGGCCCGCCGTTCCGGCCTCGCCTCGGTGGCGGATACCACTTCCACCCATGTCCTCTCGTTGGCCAGGCGACACCGGCCCGCGGTCATCATCCTGGACATCCATCAGCACCAGGACGGCCGCGACCTGCTCGCCCAGCTCAAGCAGGACCCCCAGACGCGCGACTGCAAGGTCGTCATCCTCAGTGGCGTGGAGGACCAGTTCACCCGCCACGTGTGCTTCGAGCTCGGCGCCGACGCCTATGAGGTGAAGCCCTTCGACCACACCTTCATGACCCGGGTGGCCCGGATGGCCGGCGTCACCCAAGCGGCCCACTGAGCCCGAGGCTCGCCCTCAGGGCCGCAGCGAGCGGATGGCCGCGGCCTGGTCCTTCGAGCCGAACACGTACGAGCCCGCCACCAGCACCGTGGCCCCGGCCTCCACCACCCGCCGGGCCGTCTCGGCGTTGATGCCCCCATCCACCTCGATGTCCGTGGACAGCCCTCGCGCATCCATCATCGCGCGCAGCCGGCGCACCTTGTCCACCGTCGGCGCGATGAAGCTCTGCCCCCCGAAGCCGGGGTTCACGCTCATCAGCAGCACCATCTCCACGTCTCCCAGCACCTCCTCCACCGCCGACAACGGCGTGGCCGGGTTGAGCACCACCGCCGGCTTCGCTCCCGCGTGGCGGATCTGCTGAATCACCCGGTGCAGGTGCGTGCACGCCTCCGCGTGCACCGTGAGGATGTCCGCCCCCGCCTTCGCGAAGGCGTCGATGTACTTCTCGGGCTCGACGATCATCAGGTGCACGTCGAGCGGCCGGGTGGCCGCCTTCTTGATGGCCTCCACCACCACCGGGCCGATGGTGATGTTGGGGACGAAGCGCCCATCCATCACGTCCACGTGGATCCAATCCGCTCCGGCGGCTTCCACCGCGCGCACTTCCTCGGCCAGGCGGCCGAAATCGGAGGACAGGAGCGAGGGGGACACGAGCACGCGGCGGGTCATGAAGCGCTACATAGCCACTTCCGCTCCCCGGCGGTACCCGCTTGGAGGGCGGGCGAGCAGGGGGGGAGGGGCGATCCACGCATTTCCCGTGCTAAGAAGATGACTCCCAGGCCGTGCGCCGCCGCCCTTTGGAGTTCTATCCGGTGCTTCCACAGACCCCGCCCGCTCCTCCAGACCTCACCCGGCGCCTCAAGAAGCTCACGTCCATCCTGGACGTCACCAAGGCCATGAGCGCCGAGCGCGACCTGGACCTGCTGCTGCCCCTCATCCTCTACGAGGCCAGCAAGGTGGTGGAGGCGGACCGGTGCTCGCTCTTCGTGCTCGACCGCGAGCGCAACGAGCTGTGGAGCAAGGTGGCCCAGGGCTCCAAGAACGAAATCCGTCTGCCCGTGGGCAGCGGCATCGCCGGACAGGTGGCCCAGACGGGGGAGATCATCAACCTCCCGGACGCCTACGCCGACGAGCGCTTCAACCGCACCTTCGACACCCTCAGCGGCTACCGCACCCAGAGCGTGCTCTGCGTGCCCATGCGCGACGCCAATGGCGAGGTCACCGGCGTCATCCAGTCGCTCAACAAGCTCAGTGGCCGCCCCTTCGACTCCGAGGACGAGGAGCTGCTGCTCGCCCTGGGCGCCCAGGCCGCTGGCGCCATCGAGAACGCCCTGCTCCACGAGGAGATCAACCGCCTCTTCGAGGGCTTCGTCTCCGCCTCCGTGGTGGCCATCGAGTCGCGAGACCCGACCACCGCGGGTCACTCGGGCCGCGTGGCCGACCTCACCGTCACCATGGCCCGCGCGCTCGAGCACGTGCACACCGGGCCCTATGCCCACACGCGCTTCACCGCCACCGAGCTCCAGGAGGTCCGCTACGCCTCGCTGCTGCACGACTTCGGCAAGGTGGGCGTGCGCGAGCCCGTGCTCGTCAAGGCCGAGAAGCTCTACCCCCATGAGATGGAGGGGCTGCGCTCCCGATTCCAGCTGGCCCGCAAGGACCTGCAGCTGCAGAGCTACCGCCGCCGGCTCGCCGCCGTGAAGCTGCGCGGCACGCACCACATGGCGGAGATCGACGCCGAGGAGGATGAGCGGCTCCTCAAGGACCTCAAGCACCTGGACGAGGTGCTCGAGTTCGTCCTCACCTGCAACCGGCCCACGGTGCTCGCCCAGGGCAACTTCGAGCGGCTCCACGAGCTGCGCCACCTGCGCTTCGAGGACTCCTTCGGCCAGGAGCGGCCCCTGCTGCTCGACCGGGAGATCCAATCGCTCTCCATCGCCAAGGGCACCCTCTCCGAGGAGGAGCGCCGGGAGATCGAAAGCCACGTCGAGCACACCTACCGCTTCCTGTCGCAGATTCCGTGGACGCGCACCCTGCGCCGCGTGCCGGAGATCGCCTACGCGCACCACGAGAAGCTCGACGGCACCGGCTACCCCCGCGCCATCCCCGAGCCCACCATCCCCGTGCAGTCCCGGATGATGTCCATCGCGGACATCTACGACGCCCTCACCGCCAGCGACCGGCCCTACAAGAAGGCCGTCCCGCATCAGCTCGCGCTCGACATCCTCAAGCGCGAGGTGCAGAGCGGACAGCTCGATAACGAGCTGTTCCGCATCTTCGTCGAGGCCGAGGTGCCCAAGCGCGCCTTGAAGGACTTCCGCGGGTAGGCGCGCCGTAGACCCTCACCCCGACCCTCTCCCAGAGGGAGAGGGAGGGGATGCGGCTTCAGCTTCCGATGGTGTGCAGCCGCAGGCTGTTGATCTTGCCCGGCTGGCCCACCGGCGCGCCGTACACGATGACCACGCGGTCACCCTTCTGCGCCAGGCCCCGCGCCACCAGCTCCTCTTCCACGCGGCGCACCATCGCCTCCGTCTCCTGGATGGGCTCCAGAATCCGCGGCACCACGCCCCACAGGAGCGCCAGCCGGCGCCGCACTTCCTGGTTCGGGCTGAACGCCACGATCGGCACCGGCGGCCGGTAGTGCGCCAGCAGCCGCGCCGTCACTCCCGACAGCGTGAACGCCGCGATCAGCGACGCCCCCGCCTGCCTCGCCGCGTAGCATGCACTCGCCGCGATCACGTCCGGGAAGTGCGACGGCAACCCCACCGGCGACTCCGCCGGCGCATGCAGCCCCTGCACCCGCATCGTCGACTCGGCCGCCAGCACGATGCGGTCCATCATCTCCACCGACTCGCGCGGGAACTTGCCGCTCGCCGTCTCGCCCGACAGCATCACCGCGTCCGCCCCGTCGAACACCGCGTTGGCCACGTCGCTGGCCTCCGCGCGCGTGGGCCGCGGGTTGTCGATCATCGAGTTGAGCATCTGCGTCGCCACGATGACCGGCAGGCCCCTCATGTTGCACCGGCGCACGATGTCCTTCTGCACCGACGGCACCTCCTCGGGCGGAATCTCCACGCCGAGGTCACCTCGCGCCACCATCACGCCATCCGTCTTGTCCAGGATGGCGTCCAGCCGGGCAATCGCCTCCGGCTTCTCCAGCTTCGCGATGATGGGCACCGAGCGGCCCACCTCCGCCATCGCCGAGCGCGCCATGTCGATGTCCGCCGGATGCCGCACGAACGACAGCGCCAGGAAGTCCACTCCCGCCTTGATGCCGAACACCAGGTCCTCCCGGTCCTTCGGCGTCAGCGCGTCCGCGCGCACCGCCACTCCCGGCAGGTTGATGCCCTTGTTGTTCTTCAGGATGCCGCCGTGAATCACCTTCGTGCGGATCAGCTGCTTCTTGTCCGTCTCGAGGACCCGCAGCTCCAACAGGCCGTCATCCAGCAGGATGCGGTCTCCCGGATTCACGTCCGCCGCCAGGAACGGGTACGTGGTGGACACGATCTCATCCGTGCCCTTCACCGTCTCGTCCGTGGTGATGTGGAACTCGCCGCCTTCCTTCAGCTCCGTGCTGCCGGTGATGAAGCGGCCGGTGCGGATTTTGGGGCCCTGGAGGTCTCCCAGGATACCCACCGCCTTGCGGACCTTCAGTGAGGCCTTCCGCAGCTTTTCGATGTTCTCGGCGTGGTTCTCGTGGCTGCCGTGAGAGAAGTTGAGCCGGGCCACGTCCATTCCGGCTTCGATGAGGGCCTCGAGCATCTCCTGGCTCTGGCAGGCCGGACCAAGGGTGCAAACAATCTTCGCGCGTCGCATGGGCAAAAGAGGATTGGGTCGGGCGATGCGTAGGGTCAAGCAGCGTCCGCACACGCCCTTCGATTGGTAAATTGGTAAAGCAGCGAGCAGGGAACCGTGTCTCAGCCCCGCAACAGCAGGTTCAGGTTCTCCCGCTCCCAACGCAGTGCGGCGGAGTAGAGCGGGAAGGCCTTCTCCCGCTCCCGGAAGGCCCGAGGGTGATGCACCCGGCGGCCCGTCCCGTTCGAGCTGGGGAAGAGCTGGTGGAGCATCTCGTGGAAGATGATGAACTCCACGAAGTACGAGGGCACCTCGGGGCGATCCAACCCGGGGTGGATGCGGATCTCCCGCGTCTGATGGTCGTAGACCCCCAGGCGGATGGACTTGCGCCGCCGCCGGGGAGGCATGCGGCCCCAGCCAATGCGCGCCTGGATGCTGCCGTGGAAGTAGACGCGGTTGAGCTGATCGAAGAGCACCTGCAGATCGAAGCAGCGGCCCCGGGGCTCCAGGTCCGCCTCGGCCGCGTGGCGCTCCTGGCGGATGCGCGGCTGCTGGCCCCGGATGTAGTCGTCCAGCACGCCGCCGGCCAGGCGGTTGCCCCGGCCCGCGTAGTCCGCCACCGCGCGCACCACCGGCTCCGGCGCGTCCAGGAACATGTGGTGCAGCCGCAGTTGCAGCGCGTTGGCGCTGCGCCGGAAGGACACCATGGTGGAGCGGTTGTCCGTCACCGCCAGCCGCACCGGCATCCGCAGGTCCGCCGACAGCCGGAAGGCCAGTGCCTCGGCCCGGGCCCACAGCTCCTCGCGGGTGGCCGTGCCAGGGAGTTGCTGCTGGCTCCGCGCCGCGTTCTCGCGGTGGAAGTTCTCCGCGACCGGCACCTCCTCCTCGTGGAGGGCGGTGGCCAGACGGTTGGAGGACTCCACCGCGCGAGTGCGCGTGGGCAGGGACGTGCCCCCCTCACGAACGGGAGGGCGCGGGAAGAGGTGCATCTGATGGTGGGGCGGGAGCGACGACACGCGGACGGCATCGTACCCAGTGGCCTCCCGGACTCAAGGCCGGTGCAAGCCGCTCGTCTGCCCAGCGTCGCCCCGTCAACCCCGCCCGTGAGCCCTCGTTTCCTCCGCCAGCCGCTCACCCAGCGACTCCACCGACTCCCGCGTCGTGCCAAAGGCCGCCAGCACGTCCTCCATGCTCCCGGCCTCCTCCACTCCCAGGCATGCGCCTCCGCCCGCTCGCGCCTCGGCCAGGTCCCCGTAGCGGCTCACCTGCACGCTCCAGCTCCCGTCCGGCCAGCGCTCGAAAGGGTAGAGCCGACAGGCCACCGGCCTCACGTCCGCGGGCAGCCCACAGCCCCTCCCCTTCTCGTGGAAGACACATGCGCCCGCGCGCGTGGCCAGCGTCAGCCGCACCGGCCCCTTGCGGAAGTAGCCCCGGTAGAGCGGACGGCGCGCCTCGTACTCCGCCGCCTCCTCGTGCGTGAGGTACTCCTCGGCGACGAAGCGCCGGGGGGACAGCCCCGTGTGCGCGACAATGCGCTCGATGTCCGCCCGCGTGAGCGTGGCCAGGCGCTCGTCCTCCTTCACCTCGCAGCACGAGGCCCCCAGCACCACCGGACAGCGGGCACAGACCGGGCCCCCGGGAGGCCCTATCGGGGGCTTCACGCTCATGGGACGGGCGGCGCCTCGCCTCCGCGCGTCTTCAGCAACCGGTCCAGGCGCTCCTGCTCCAGGCGCACCACCAACGTCTTCTCCCGCGTGTACTGCACCCGGCCCGGTGCGCCCCCCTTCACCTTCTTCACGAACTTCACCGGCACCCAGCTCACCTCACCCCGAGGCTCGCCCTTCGCACCCGAGTGGTGCAGCGCCAGGTGCGCCGCATCCAATAGCACCTCCTGCGCCACCTCCACCCCCTTCTCCAGCGGCACCACCACGTGGCTGCCCGGCAGCCCCCTCGCGTGCAGCCACAGGTGGTACGGCCTCGCCACCTTGAAGGTGAGCGTGTCGTTGTCCTCGCCGCCCTTCCCCACCCAGATGCGCTGGCCCCCGTGCCCCACGTACTCCTTGAAGGGTCTCGCCTCCGGAGGGCCCTCCTCCGCCGCCGTCAGCTGCAGCACCTCCGCCTGAGCCAGCAGCGAGGCCTCGTCCAACGCCTCGAGCTGCTTCAGCGCCGCCTCCGCGTGCGCCACCTCGCGCGCCAGCTCCGCCTCGCGCTGCCGCGCGTGCTCCACGCCCCTCAACAGCCGCCGGTACTGGTGGAAGTGCCAGTCCGCCTCCTCCTTCGGCGTCCGCCTCGGGTCCAGCTTCACCTGCACCTCCTCCATCCCCGACTCGGTGTACGCCGTGAGCGTCACCTCGGTGACGCCCCGCTTCAGCCGGTAGAGGTTCTGGGTGAGCAGCTCGCCCAGCTGCCGGTGCCGCTCGGCCTCGGGCCCCCGCGCCGCCTCCGCGCGCACCTTCTCCAGCGTGCGTCCCGAGCGCTTCAGCCTCGCCCGGTACGGCAGCGCCAGCCTCCGGCGGATGGACTCGGCCCGGCTCGTCTTGTCCTTCGGGCCGATCAGCCGCTCGGCGGCCTCCGCGTGCACGAGGAAGTCCCCGGGCAACGGCAGCAGGCGCGACGGGGCCGCCTTCGCCTTGGCGAGCGCCTCCGCGGGCAGCGGCTCCGGAGGCGTCCACTGCGCGCCCGGGTGCAGCGAGCGCCGCTGCGCCAGGCCCTCGCCGGAGAGCATCAGCACCCGGCCCGCCTCCGTCAGCAGCATCAGCCCGCCCGGCGAGCCCAGCTCCAGCACCAGCCGGCGCCGGGTGTCCTCGCTCTGGAAGTCGAGCGTCACCCCCCGCTCCGCCTCCCGCCACGCGGCCCCGGCCAGCTTGAAGCCCACCAGCTCCTGCCGCAGCCAGCGCTGGAAGGGCGCCGGCTCGCCCGGCGTGGGGAAGCGATCCTCCGCCACCGACAGGCGCGACAGCTCTCCTTCCGCGCACAGGCACAGGAGGACGGAGCGCCCGGGCACCCGCAGCTCCAGGTAGGCCAGGCGAGGCAGCGGGCACCACGCCTTCTGCACCACCGCGCCCGCGAGCTGCGCGGACACCTCCGCCACCACCTGCTCCAACTCCGAGGATCTCAGTGACACCCCAGTCCTCCTGACGGAAAAAAACAAGAACGGCCCGGCGGAAGTCCGCCGAGCCGTTCAAACTGCGCGAAGTCACTGGCCTACGTCTAGCCCTCGGACGGGGTGGCCTCGGGGGCCTTCGCCGCGCTCTTGCGGCGGGTGCTCTTGCGGGCCGGGGCCTTCTTCGCCGCGCCCTTCTTCGCCGCCGCCTTCTTCGCGGTGCGCGGAGCAGCGGTCTTGCGGGTGGTCTTCTTCGCGGCGGCCTTCTTCGCCGGCGCCTTCTTCGCGGTCTTCTTCTTCGCGGCCATCTAAACCCTCCGTTGGTTCAACTCCACCTCCACTCACCGGGAGTGGGGCCTGCACTCGCAAAGGAGTGCTTGTGGTGAATGGTAGAGATGCCTTGCCAGTGTGTCAACGCATGGTGATGTAGTGCAACGCGTGGCGCGCCGATTTTTCGGCATCGCGCGCGTTCGAAGTGCCTCCATCGGCCTCCACACCCACCTGCTCCGACCTCGCGCGAGCCGATTTCTCGGCCTCCGCCGCGTTTCGCGCCGCTCCGAGGGAAAACGGCCGTCTCCTCGAGCGCCACCGGCACCGCGCGAGCACACGCGACGCGGCCCGCGCGCGCACCCGCATCGGCGTCCGCGCGCACGTGCTCGCGGAGTGCTCACGAGATGACCTTCTCCGGCGCGCACGCGCGAAAACGCGGGCGCTACAGGGGTGTCGCGGGTGCGAGCAAGCGGGCGTTCAGCCGAGCGCGGCCCGATAGTCGACGTCCTGCTCGCCCTCGGAGGCATTCGGATCCACGTGGGCGGAGCCGAAGAAGCGCCTCACCGAGTCCCGCACCGCTTCCGCCGTGTCGAGCTGGTTCACCTCGGAGCGGAAGAGCGCGGCGCCGTGCAGGCCGTGGCCGTACCAGGCCAGGTGCTTGCGGAAGGAGCGCACCGCGGCGAGCTCCTCGCCCACGAACTCGATGTGGGCGGCCAGGTGGCGCAGCACCAGCTCGCAGCGCTCCTGGGGCGTGGGCGGCGGGCCTCCGAGCAGCTCGCGGAAGATCCACGGGTTGCCCAGCGCGCCGCGGCCAATCATCACGAAGTCACAGCCCGTCGTCTCCAGCATCCGGCGGGCGTCCTCCGGCGTCTTCACGTCGCCATTGCCGATGATGGGCCTGTCCGGGAAGTGACGCTTGAGGTCCGCGATGACGCTCCAGTCCGCCTTGCCCGCGTAGCCCTGGGCGCGCGTGCGCGGGTGGATGGCGAGCGCCGCGCACCCGGCCTCGAAGAGCTTGCCGGCCACCTGGAGGTAGTTGCGGCTGTGCTCGTCCCAGCCCGAGCGGATTTTACAGGTGACGGGCAGGCCGGTGGCCGCGTGGATTTCGCGCACCAGGGCGGCACCCCGGTCCGGCTCGCACAGCAGGGCGCTGCCGGCGCCGTTCTTCGTCACCTTCTTCACCGGGCAGCCCATGTTGATGTCGATCATCTGCGCCCCGTACTGCTTGCCGATGACGGCGGCGCGGGCCATGGCCTCCGGCTCGCCCCCGAAAATCTGCAGGCTGTAGGGCCGCTCCACCTCCGGGTCGTACCGGAGGTACTTCAGGGTGCGCTGGTTGGTGCGCATGAGGCCCTGGGAGCTCACCAGCTCGGTGGGGCAGAGAGCGGCCCCCATGCCGAAGGCGATGACGCGGAAGGGCTTCTCACTCACCCCCGCCATGGGCGCGAGGATGAAGGGGTTGGGCAGCGTGTAGGGACCGATGCGCGGCATGGCGGCGGGGGAACCTAGCGAATCAGGGAGATTGTTCCAGGGTCCAGGTGTTGGCCTGCACGGCCGTCCTCCTTTGGTTAAGGTCGGCCCCATGTTGCGCTTCCGGCTCGGGGCCATCCCCATCGAGGTCCACCTCTCGCACCTGCTCGTCTCGTCCCTGCTGGGCGTCCTCATGGTGCTGACGGTGCGGGAGAGCCCGGCGGCGCCGCACATGGACTTCTGGCCCTACAACCAGCTCGTCCAGGCGCCCGGGAGCCCCGGGTCCCTGCGCGCCGCCCTGCTCGTCGTCCTCGTGTGGATGCTCATCGTCTTCGTGTCGGCGCTCGGCCACGAGGCCGGCCATGCGGTGATGCTCCGGGCCTTCGGCTACCGGCCGAGCATCACGTTGCTCTGGCTGGGGGGTACCACCCGGCCCAACTCCCCCACCCCCATCCCCTGGCACCAACGGACGATGATCGCCGCCGCGGGCCCTCTCTCCGGGTTGTTGCTGGCCCTGGGGGCCCTGGGGCTCCAGCGCTACGGACTGCCGGAAGAGGCCCAGTCCGCGCGCGTGCTCATCTCCTGGTTCTGCGTGGCCAACATCTTCTGGGCCCTCTTCAACCTCCTCCCCGTCCCGACGTTGGATGGGGGCACCATCGTCAGCGCCCTGGCCACCCGCTTCTTCGGACAGGCCGGCTTCATCGGCGCGCAGCTGCTGGCGCTCGTGCTGTGCCTGGCCGTCATGGCCTTCGCCTTCGCCTTGGAGCGGCCCATCCCCCTGCTCGCCGTGCTCTTCGGCATGTACGGGCTGCACGCGCTGCGGCTGGTGCTGGCCGTGTTCCGCGGGGACGTGAAGGTGTCCTCGGGCGTGGTGCCCCCACCCCTCCAGCTGGAGCTCCAGCAGGCCCAGGCGGCCCTCGCCGGTGGCCGCCTGGACGAGGTGCGCCAGCGCGGCCTCTCCATCCTCGACTCGGAGCAGTGCACCCCGGACCTCGCCTCGCGCGCCCACCACCTGCTCGGCTGGGCCGCCCTCAAGAATGGCCAGGGCCGCGCCGCGCTCGACCACTTCTCCCAGGTGCGCCGCCGGCCCGTGGAGACCCAGGCCCTCGCCGCCGCCTTCTCCCTCATCGGCGACGAGCTGCGCGCGCTCGCCCTGTGGGAGATGGCCTGGCACGAGACGCACGATCGCACCGTGATGCACGAGTACGCGGGCTCGCTCATCCGCTCGGAGCGCGCGCAGAAGGCGCTGCGGCTGCCGGGGGTGGACCTCGAGGCCGCCTTCCTGTGTGCCCAGCGCCCCCTCTTCATCCGCGGGGCCTACTCGGAGGCGGCGGCGGTTTGCGAAGCGGGACTCGCGCACGTCGCCTCGTCCCGGCTGGCCTATGACGCGGCGTGCGCCCATGCCCGGGCGCGTCACCTGAATGACGCCATGCGCATGCTGCGACGCGCCACGGAGCTGGGCTTCCACGACGGCCCCTACGCGGCCTCCGACGAGGACCTCGCCCCACTGCATGGCCACCCGGACTTCGAGCACTGGGTGGCGGACCTCCAGAAATCTGCGTCGGCCTGACAGAGCCATGACACGGGGGGGTGTTGATGCGGGAGGAGACTGAGCACATTCCCGCTCGGTCTGATTCCAGCCGAGGCACCCTTGACCGCTCAAATCACCGCGCCCGTCCAGGAAGAGAAGATCAACTGGCTGTCGTCCATTCCCTTCGTGGGCGTGCACCTGATGTGCCTCTTCGTGTTCTACACGGGGGCCAGGCCGGTGGACGTCGCGGTGTGTGTGGGCCTGTACATCTTCCGGATGTGGGGCATCACCGCCGGCTACCACCGCTACTTCAGCCACCGCGCCTACAAGGCCGGCCGTGGCTTCCAGTTCTTCCTCGCGCTGGCGGGCACCCTGGCGACGCAGAAGGGTGTTCTCTGGTGGGCGGCCCACCACCGGCACCACCACCGGTACTCGGACCAGGAGCAGGACATCCACTCGCCCCTGCAGAAGGGCTTCTGGTGGAGCCACGCCGGGTGGATCCTCTGCGACAAGTACAACGAGACGCGCTACGACAGCATCAAGGACTTCGCGCGCTTCCCGGAGTTGGTGTGGCTCAACCGCTTCTTCGTGGTGCCGCCCGTGCTGCTGGCCGCGGCCCTCTACTTCATCGGCGGCTTCTCCATGCTGGTGTGGGGCTTCTTCGTGAGCACCACCCTGCTCTACCACGGCACCTTCACCATCAACTCGCTCAGCCACGTGTTCGGCAAGCGCCGCTACAAGACGACGGACACCAGCAAGAACAACTGGCTGCTCGCCCTCGTCACCCTGGGCGAGGGGTGGCACAACAACCACCACTTCCACCAGAACACCGCCAACCAGGGCTGGTTCTGGTGGGAGGTGGACCTCAGCTACTACTCCCTCAAGGCGCTCTCCTGGGTGGGCCTCGTGAGTGATCTGCGGCTGCCCTCCGAGCAGACGAAGTACTCGTACCTGAAGTACTCGGCCGAGGACCGGGCGGCACTCAACCCGCCGAGCCGTTGGTTCGCTCCCCTGGCCGCCCAGCGCAAGGCCGCCGAGGGGAAGATGAAGGCCGCCGAGGAGAAGATGCGCGAGGCCCTGGCCACCGCGGCCGAGAGCCTGCCCACCTCCGCGCCCACGCCCCAGGCGCTGTTCAAGCGCCAGTAGGGCGAGCAGGGAAGCACCCGGAAGGCTCCGGGCTGGGGTAGGGTTTGCACCCCGCCCGTGACGCCTCCTTCGTTGAAACCAGGAACCGCCCCCGCGCGTACCGCCGATGCACCCGCGACCTCCCCGGCCGCCGGTGAGTCGGACGAGGTACTGATGACGCGCTTCCGCCAGGGCGATTCCCGGGCCTTCGATGCCCTCTTCCAGCGCTATGCGCGGCCCATCCACGGCTACCTGGCGCGGTTGACGGGCAGCCCCGCCGCGGCGGAGGACCTGTCCCAGCAGACCTTCCTGTCCCTCGTCCGGGGCCGCGGGCGCTTCCAGGAGGGCGCGCGGGTGAAGCCGTGGCTGTACGCCATCGCCACCAACGCGGCCCGGGACTGGCAGCGGCGCAAGCGCCCCGAGGACCTGACGGACGAGGGCGAGCTGCCCACCAGCGTACCCGTGGAGGCACAGGGCCCCCGGGACGCGGGGCTCGAGCGCGCGGTGCAGCGGGCCCTGGAGCAACTGCCCGAGGGCCAGCGCATCCCCATCGTCCTGCACCGCTTCGAGGGCATGGGCTTCGCGGAGATCGCCGAGTCGATGGGGCTCACGGAATCGGCCGTGAAGGTGCGGGCACACCGGGGCTACGCGCGGCTGCGAGAGCTGCTGGCCACCCTCAGGGAGGAGACGAACGGATGAGTCCCGAGTGCTCGCGCGTGCTGGACGCCCTGGGCCAGCCCCTCCCTCCGGAGTTGGCCGCGCACGTGGCCTCGTGCGCGGAGTGCCGCGCCCTGGTGGAGGGCTTCGACGCGCTGGAGCCCGTGAAGGCCCCGGCCGAGGCCCCGGCCGTGAAGGTGACGGTGCCGGCCCGGGCCCTGGAGGAGCTGGCCGCCCGACCGATACCGACGCCCTGGTGGCGCGAGGTGCTGGTGCTGGTGGGCGCGTACGTGGGCCTCACGGCGCTCGGCGCGCTGGCGCTCACGCCGCTGGGGTTGATGCTGAACTCGGCGCCGCCGGGCGTGGTGGCGGGACTGGCCGTGCTCGTGGTGCTGGCCATGGTGGGCGGAGCGGTGGTGGCGCTCGCCCCCGTGCGGCGGGTGGCCTGGGGCCTGCTGGGCACGTGCACCGCCGTGGTGGCGCTGTCCGTGGTGCTGGGCGGCTCGGGGCTGGCGGTGAAGAGCTTCCTCGCGGGCGCCATCGGCTGCATGCGGACGCACATGCTCCTGTCCGCGCTGCCCCTGCTGTCCGCGCTGGTGATGCTGCGGCGCTCGGCCTACCACCCGGCGCGAGCGGTGGCCGCGGGACTCTCCGCGGGCGCCGTGGGCCTGCTCCTGCTCCACGTGCACTGCCCGGATGGGAGCGCCGCGCACCTCGCCGCCTCGCACGTGGGCCCCTGGCTCCTGCTCGGCGGACTGGCGCTGCTGGTGCGCTCCCGCCTGCCCACCTCCAACCACGCGCCTTGAAAAACGAAGGGCGCGCCCGGGTCGCTGGCCCGGGCACGCCCCGTGGTCCTCCGAATCAACCCCCGGCTATATCTGCTGCAGGGCCTGCGACGGGAACGCCCGGGCATCCACCTTCGGATACCAGGCCATCACCCGCCCGTCCGGACCGATGAGGACGCCCACCCGCCGCGCGTTGGCCGCGCTCGCGTCGTCACAGGCCCCGTAGGCGAGCCCCATCTTCCTGTCCGTGTCGCACAACAGGGGAAAGTTGAAGCTGAACTTCTCCGCGAATGCCTTGTTCTCCTCCGGCGTGTCGAAGCTGACTCCCAGGATGACCGCGTTCTTCTCCTCGTACTGCCTGCTCTGGTCGCGGAACCCGCAACCCTGGGCCGTTCAACCCGGGGTGTCCGCCTTCGGGTAGAACCACAGCACCACCGTCTTCCCCTTGTAGTCCGACAGCCGGTGTGTCCTGCCGGTGTGATCGCGCACCGTGAAGTCCGGTGCCACGTCCCCTGCCTTCAGCATGGAGCCTCCTGTGTGCTGGCCAGCGGGCTCGGAGCCCCGCCAGTCCCGCGGTGAACCTCCCTCCGAGGCCCTCTGGAGTAGCACGGCGGGTAGCCCGCACTGTTGAATCTTCAAGCACCTTGAAGTCCTCCGCTCGTGGGTGAATAGTAGGGGCACCAAATGAAGGACGAGCCTCCGCCCCCCACCCGCGCTTCGCTTCGCGAGGCCCTGCGGCGTTTCCTCCACGCGTGCCTGCAGGCCTCCAACCGGATCCACCTCCCGGGTCCGTCGGTCCTGCCGGTCGCGGGGGCCATCGTGGGCCTCTACAGCGGCCTGGCCGCGGGCATCTTCGTCAACCTGATCGGCCTGGTGAGCGGCATCACCTTCAGCAGCGCGTGGCTCGGCGAGGCCCTGCGCCGGCCCGGCTCGCGCACGCTCGTGCCGGTGTGGCAGACGCTGCTCACCACGAACTGGCACCTGGAGCTCGCCATCATCGGCCTGCCGCTGGCGCTCGGGGCGCTGCTGCTGGTGCGCATCATCGAGCCCGGAGGACCGCGGGACGAGGTGAAGCGCCGGCTGCGCCTGCTGGCCCTGCTGGTGCTGGGCGCGCTCGCCCTCTACTACCCGCTGGTGGCGCTCACCGCGCTCAACCGCGTCTTCGGCAAGGCGCACGAGGTGACGGAGATCCTCCCGCACCTGCCCTGGTGGGTCTTCCTGCTGGCGCCGCCGCTGGGCGGAGCGGTGGTGGGGCGGCTGCTGCGCGACTACCCCCACACCCACGGCCACGGCGTGCCCGAGGTGGTGCGCGCGGTGAAGGGCAACCAGGAGCTGCCCGGCCAGTTCGGCCTGCTCAAGCTGGTGGCCAGCGCCATCACCATCGGCAGCGGAGGCTCGGCCGGACGCGAGGGCCCCATCGTCTACGGAGGCGCCGCGTTCGCCTCCACCGTGGGCCGCACGCTGGGCTTCTCCCGCCGCGAGCTGGCCATCCTGCTGGCCTGCGGCGCCGGGGCCGGCATCTCCGCCTCCTTCAACGCCCCCATCGCCGGGGCCGTCTTCGCGATGGAGATCATCCTGCGCGAGTTCGAGCTGCGCGTCTTCTCGCCCATCATGCTCGCCAGCGTGGCGGGCTCGCTGGTGAGCCGCGGCACCATGGACGCGGCGCCGATGATCCACCGGCTCGACTACCAGCTGGTGAGCGGCTTCGAGGTCGTCTTCTACGGGGTGCTGGGGCTCATCTGCGGGCTGCTCGCGTACGCCTTCGTGCGGCTGCTGCACCGCACCGAGGACTTCTTCGCCGGGCGATTCACGGGCGAGCGGCTGTCGGCGTGGCTCGGCCAGCGCTCCCTGTCCCTGCGCGCGGCGTGCGGCGGGCTGTGCGCGGGCCTGCTCGCCCTGCTCAACCCCACCGTGTGGGGCAGCGGGCATGCGTACATCAACCTCGCGGCCATCGGGCAGCTCAGCTTCATGTTCCTCGTCACCGCGTGCACGGTGAAGCTGGTGGCCACCGCCCTCTCGCTGGGCTCGGGAGGCTCGGGCGGGACGTTCTTCCCCTCGGCGGTGATGGGGGCCATGGCCGGCGGCGCCTTCGGCACGCTGGTGCACTCCGTCTTCCCCGCCAGCACCGGGCCCAGTGGCGCCTACGCCATCGTCGGCATGGGCGGTGCCGTGGCCGCGCTCACCCGGGGGCCCCTCACGGGCATGATGATGCTCTACGAGCTGAGCGGGAACCACGCCATCATCCTGCCGCTCATGGTGACGTGCACCATCGCCTCCGCGCTCTGCCACTACCTCTCCGAGCGCACGGCGCCCAAGCCGCAGACGGACGCGGAGCTGCTGTCCTCCACCCCCGTGAGCGCCCTCATGCGCGAGCTGGCCCCCGTGCCCGCCAACATGCACCTGCGCCCCCTCATGGACCAGGTGCTCACCACCGAGAGCGGCACCCTGCCCGTGCTCGATGGGAACGGACAGCTCTACGGCATCGTCCAGGTGGACCAGTTCCGCGACATCTGGCGCGACGAGGAGCTGCACTCCATGCTCGTCGCCAGCGACCTGGCCCGCAAGGTGCCCCTGCTCACCCCCGACACCAACCTGGCCCACGCGCTCGTGCTCATGGACCAGGAGGACGTGGACGCGCTGCCCGTCCAGGCCACCGCCGAGGGCCAGCGCTGCGGCCTGCTGACGCGCTCGCTCGTGCGCCGCTTCCTCTCCTCGCACCACGCCCGCGAGCACGCCCACGGTGAGCACCTGGTGGCGCCCACCGAGGCCCCTAACTGAGTCTCACTTCTGAGTCTCACTTGCGCGGGGGAACGATGTCCTCGCCACCCTCGCGCGGATAGCCGCGCTCCTCGCGCGACTCGCCCTCCGAGCCCCAGCGCGGCGAGTCCGTGGTGAAGGCGTGCTCCTCCTCCGACTCACCGCCCGAGGCCACCCGGAAGTCCGGCCCCGGCTCGTCCGTGAGCTTCCTGCCCGCCTTCTTCGTGTCCGCGTCCTCCGCCCCGGCCATGTTCCTGTTCTTCTTGTCGTCGCGGATGCTCATGGCTCACTCCTGTGCGCGCGGGCCCGGCGGACCCACGCTGGCTGGTTGTCCACTCCACGAACGTCATCACTGACCTCCGGGGATGGGAGGCGAACGCGGGGACCGGCGGCCAGGCGAGCGAGCGCCGGGGGCCTTCCCGGAAAGCGCGGGTACAGTGTGCCGCCCGCCTGGACGTACCCTCCCGGGCCTCTTCGTGTGGGGAAAGCACGCCATGACCTCGCAGCACGGACCGGAAGGGGCGCCTCGGAGCGGCCGCATTTCCCGGTTCCCATTTCCCGCCCCCTGGCCGGTCTCTCCTGGGAAGGAGCACGCCCTGAGCCCGACACACCGACAGCGCCGAGCATCCGGAGGGCCCCGCCATGGATGACGCCCGGCTGGCGCAGCTGTACGCGCAATACGGCTACCTCGTGCACCGCCGCTGTCTGCAGCTGCTGCGCCGCCCCGAGGACGCCGAGGACGCGTTGCAGGAGACCTTCCTGCGGGTGAAGCGCTACGGCGGGCCCCGCGAGGGCGACGCCACCCTGGCCTGGCTCTACACCATCGCCCAGCGCTGCTGCTTCGACCTGATGGAGCGCACCGGCCGCGAGCCCCCCGCCGAGGAGTCGCAGCTGGCCGTCCTGGAGCAGCGCGGCGAGGGCTCCCCCGAGGACGCCGACCGCCGCGCCCTGCTCGGCCTGGCGCTGCGTCAGCTCGACGGCAAGACACGCACCATCGGCGTGCTGCACTTCCTGGATGGCTACACCCAGGAGGAGGTCGCCGCGCGGACCGGCTACTCGCGCCGCACCATCGGCAAGAAGCTCCAGCAGTTCGAACAGCGCATCCGTCAGCTGTGGCAGTCGCGCGCCAGCCTCGAGGAGACACGATGAGCCCCCCTCCCCTGCCGCCCTCCCCCCGGGGGCCCCACTGTCCTCCGGCCGCCGTGCTCGAGGCCCTGAGCGCCGGTGAGCCCGCCCCCGAGGCCACGCGCTCCCACGTGGCCGGCTGCCCCGATTGCCACGGCCAGCTCGAGGCGCTCACCACCGCCCGCGAGGCCTTCGTCCGCGCCAGGCCCCCCGAGCTCTTCCTGCGCCAGCTCGAGCGGCGCGCCGCCTCCCAGCCCCGGCGCGGCCTCCGCTGGTGGCTGCCCGTGCTCGGCGCCTGCGTGCCGCTGCTGGCCCTGCTCGTGCTCGTGCCCCGGCTGGGACAGGACGACGGCGTGCGCCTGAAGGGCGGGGCCTTCCGCGTGGTCGTCTCGCGCGACGGGGGTGCCCCGGAGCTGCTCGGCCCCGACGCCCTGGTGCGGCCCGGGGATGCCCTGCGCTTCGCCTACGAGTCCACCGAGGCCGGGCACCTCCTCGTGCTCGAGCTGGATGGGCGGGGGAACGCGAGTGTCTTCCACCCCTACGGCGCCGCCACCTCCGCGCCCCTGGCCGCCGCACAGCGGGAGTTCCTCCCCGGCAGCGTGGTGCTCGACGACGCGCCCGGCCCGGAGTGGCTGCTCGCCGTCTTCTCCCCCCGGCCGCTCGAGGCCGCTCCCCTCCTCGAGGCCCTGCGCGCTCAGGCGGGACGGGCGGAGCCCACCCTCTCCTGCCCGGAGTGCGGTGTGAGTACGATTCGCCTCCAGAAGCGCCCATGACTCCGCTCCGCCCGCTCTGGCTCCTCCTCGCCGCCCTGCCGCTGCTCTTCTGTCCCCTCCGGGCTTCCGCCGCCACCGTGCGCCTGCTGGTGTCCATCGGCGCCAACGTGGGGGACCCGGACGACGCCGTGCTCAGCTTCGCGGACGACGACGCCGGGCGCGTGCGGCAGCTCTTCGTCGAGCTGGGCGGGGTGCGCGCCGACCGCTCCTATCTGGTGGTGGATCAACCCGCCGCCATGGTGCGCCAGCGGCTCGCCGAGGTGACGGGCCGCATCGCCGAGCTGCGCGCCGCGGGCGATGACGCGGTGCTCATCGTGTACGTCTCGGCCCACGCGAAGGCGGGCGTGCTGCACCTGGGCGGCACCCACCTGCCACTCGCCGAGCTGCGGGACAGCGCGCGGCAAGCGGGCGCCCGGCTCAGCGTGCTCCTGGTGGACGCGTGCGAGAGCGGCACCCTCGCCCGGCGCAAGGGCGGCAGCGCGGGCCCCGAGTTCGCGGTGTCGCTCGAGCAGATTCCCCTGCACGGCCAGGTGGTCATCTCCTCCAGCGGCCCGGGGGAGAGCTCCGAGGAGTGGGACTCGCTCAAGGGCTCGCTCTTCACCCACCACCTGCTCACCGGCCTGCGCGGAGACGCGGACGCGGAGGGCGATGGGCGGGTGTCGCTCGCCGAGGCCTATGGGTATGCGTACCGGCGCACGGTGGCGGGGGCCGCCGGCGCGGGCCAGCATCCGGCCTATTCGTGGGAGTTGGCGGGCACTGGGGAGCTCATCCTCACCGAGCCCCGGGCCGCTCGCAGCGCGCTCGTCTTCCCCGCGGCGCTCGCCGGCCGCTACGTGGTGGCGAGCCAGCCCCGGCCGGACGTGGTGGCCGAGGTGGAGAAGACCGCGGGACGTCCGTTGCGGCTGGCGGTGCCCCCGGGGCGCTACCTCCTGCGCAAGCGCGCGGGCGCGAGCACCGGCCTGCTCGAGCTGGAGCTGCCCTATGGCGGGGAGAGACAGGTTCGCGAGGAGGAGCTGACGTGGCGCCGCTACACGGAGGTGGCGCTCAAGGGCGGCCACGTGGAGCTGCGCGGCTCGGCGCTGCTGGGGCTCGTGCGGATGGAGAGCGCGCCGGTGGTGGGCACGGGGACTCGTCTCACCGGAGGGCTGGGTTACCGGCACAGTTGGGGCTCGTGGTGGGCGCTGGGCACGCTCGGGTTCAGTCAGACGGCCTACCCGGCCGTGGGGCTCGAGGTGCGCGAGCGCGCGCTCGGGGCGGGAGTCGCCGCCGGCTACCGCTGGCTGGAGTGGGCGCTGGTGCCGTACGTGGGCCTGGGCGTCGAGCTCACCGTCCTGGAGCAGCAGCTGCGGCGCGAGCGGGAGAAGGAGATTGGCGACACCTTCGACGTCGAGCCGCTGAGGCCCCGCCGGACGCTCGGCGTGGGCGTGGGCCCCCTCGTGGGCGTGGAGGTGCCCCTGCCGGCGCGGGCCTTCGCGCTCGTGCAGGGACAGGTGCTCCTGCGCTACCTGCCGAGCACGGAACAGCCCGTCCTGCTCCCCGCGGCCTTCGTCTCCGTGGGCGCTGGCTGGCGCTTCTAATCGCGAGAAGCCGGTTCCCATTTTCCGGCCCCATGCCGGTCTCCCTTCCCGAGCGCCCATCCCGGGCCGCTCCACCTTGCTTCCCCCTGGAGGGGACTCATGCTCCGGCCACTTTCCAGCCTTCCGTTCCTCCTGCTCTCCCTGCTGCTCTCCCTCGCCGGCTGCGATGGCGTGGTGGGCCCCGGACACGAAGGCCAGCCCCTCGTCACGCTCGAGGGACAGATGACGCCCACGCCCGACGCCCGCATCGACGGACAGGTGCGTCTGGCCCTCGTGTGGTACCCGCAGTGGATGGCCGAGGACGGCACGGGCGACACCCAGAATGGCCCCGTGGAGATCGTCACCGAGGACGTCATCTACCAGGGCAGCTTCCCGGCCAACTACCGCTTCCACATCTACCGCCTTCCCCCCGCGGAGGCGCTCGCACCGCTCGGCGCGGGCCTCCAGGGCAAGGGCGCCTTCGGCATCCTCCTGGCCTACCAGGACCTCAATGGCAACGCGAAGCTCGACACCATCGCCACCACGGGCGCCCCGGTGGACCGCGTCATCGGCTCCTCGCTCCTGGGTGATGCGAAGTCCACCTTCGCGCTCGTCTACTCCACCACCGCGCAGCCCGCGTACACGGGCCTGAATCCCGGCTTCAACCTCGTCCAGGCCGTCAATGACGACGCCACCTCGGTGGTGCCGCTCAACACCCGCCTGCGAATCAACCTCACCCAGGGCGGCCCCCTCTTCGACGCCTTCGTCTGCGAGGCCGGGTGGCTCACCTTCCTGTTCACCGACGCGTGCGGCCTGGACAGGGGCGATGTCTTCGAGCCGGGCGGACTCTCGGTGCAGGGCCGCGTGGCGCTCGAGGGCACGAAGGCCGTGGCCGAGCTGACCCTCTCCTCCGAGGGCACGCCGCTCCAGGACGCGACGGTGAAGCTCGCCGGCCGCACCCTCGCCTATGACGTGGCGCGCGAGGCCTATGTCCTCGAGGAGCAGGACTCGGCGCTGCTGACGGCCGGTGGCAGCTTCGAGCTCACCGCGGTCGCCGGAGGCAAGTCGCTGCGCCACACGTTCCAGATGCCCGGCGCCTTCGACATCACCACCCCCACGGCCAACGCCCAGGTGAGCGCGAGCCAGCCCCTGGAGCTGGGGTGGACGGCCTCCCCGGGCACCACCGAGTACTACGTGGGCTTCTCCTCCCGCACCGCAAGCGAGAGCACCCTGGCCGCGGAGGGCGAGCTCTCGCACACCTTCGACCCCACGGGCGCGCAGGGGGAGGGCACCGTCCGCGTGGAGGCCCGCATCGTGCCAATGGACATCGACGCGTACGTGACAGTGGCCCTGGTGCGCGAGCGGGCCTTCACCTTCGCGCCGTAACGATGCACTCAGGGGGCATCGGGGGCCGGCACCCGCGGCAGCTCCACCGTGAAGGTGGCCCCCTGGCCGGGAGTGCTCTCGGCGGAGAGGGTGCCTCCCATGGGCCTGGAGCACCTGCTGCGTCACGTACAACCCCAGCCCCAGTCCGCCGTAGTGCCGCCCCGACACGCCCCGCTCGAACTTGTGGAAGATGCGGGGCAGCACGTCCGGCTCGATGCCGATGCCCTCGTCCCGCACCACCAGCCGGGCCCATTCCCCCAGGTCCTCGACGCGGATGGACACGGGATGGCCTCCCCCGTACTTGAGCGCGTTGGAGAGCAGGTTGGACACCACCTCCCCCTCCACCTCCAACTGGAGCGGGCTCCCGCTCCGCTCCGACTCCTCCTGGAAGCGCGCGGCCACCTCCCGCACCAGCTCGCACAGGTCCACCGCCTCGCGCTCGATGCGCAGCCGTCCCGCGCTCAGGTGCGACACGTCCAGCAGGCCGTCCACCAGCTCCGACAGCCGCTTCACCTGACGGCGGCTCACCTCCAGGTGCCCGAGCAGCCGCCGGGCCAGCTCCGGCTCGCACCGGGCTTCTATCTCCCGCCAGAGCACCCGCAGCTTGAGCACCAGGGGCGTCAGCGGCGTCTTCAGCTCGTGGCTGGCGATGGAGAGGAACTCGTCACGCAGCCGCACCGCGCGCTGCGCGTCCCGGTAGAGCCGGGCGTTGTCCACCGAGAGCGCCGCGCGCCGGGCCAGGTCCTCCGCGGCCTCCAGCTCCACCGCCCCGTAGTGCCGGCCGGAGCGCGCGGTGGAGATGAAGGTGAGCGCCCCCAGGGTGCGCCCGCGGGCCACCAGCGGCACGGCCATCAAGGACACGGGATGGATGGCCGAGATCGTCCGGGCGTGCTCCTCGTCATGCGCATACGAGGAGAACCGCTCGGGGGGCATCTCCGGCAACAGCACCGCCCGCCCCGAGACGATCGCCTTCGTGGGCGGGTGCTCGGGGTTGCCCTCCGGCCGGGCCGTGAAGCGGCGCATCCGCTCGGTCAGGGACGCATCGACCGGGTCCGCCGTCGACACCTCCACCCGGCGCACCGTGCCGTCCTCCTCCAGCAGGTCCACCAGGCACAGGTCCGCCAGCGTGGGGACGGCCAGCCGCGCCAGGGTGGAGAGCGTCGTGCCGTAGTCCAGCGAGGAGGCCAGCGCCGTGCCCGCCTCCGCCAGGAAGCGATGGAGCTCCTCGCGCCGGCGCCGCTCGGTGATGTCGATGACCGAGCCGATATAGCCGAGGAACTCCCCGCCCGGCCCGAAGCGGGGAACCGCCGAGTCGATGGTCCAGCGGTACTCCCCGTCCGTGCGGCGCAGCCGGTAGTCCAGCCGGAAGGGCACGCGCCGCGCGTTGGCGTCCACGAAGACGGCCTTCGTCGGCGCGGCGTCCTCGGGGTGGACGGCGTCCAGCCACCCGAAACCCAGCCCCGTCTCCTTCGTCTGGCCGGTGAACTCGTACCACTGCCGGTTGAGGTAGACGCACGCCCCCTCCGGCTCCGTCATCCACATCATCACCGGCGCGTGGTCCGCCATGTTGCGGAAGCGCGCCTCGCTCTCCTGGAGCGCCCGCTCGGCGGCCTTGCGCTCGCCGATGTCCATCAGCGTCACCAGCACCCGGTCCATCCGCCCCACCACCGCGTCCCAGCTGAAGGTGAAGAGCACCTCCAGGCGCCGCCCGTCCAGCGTCCGCACCATCGACTCCGCCTGGAGGAAGGGCCGGCCCTCGGTCAGCGCCACCAGCTGCTCGACGAAGACGACCAACGACTCCGGCACGAGGACGCGCTCCAGCGAGCCGAGCAGCTCCTCCTGGCTGGAGGCGCCGATCATCCGCAGCGCGGCCTCGTTGACGCTCACCACGCGCACCCGCCGCACCGCCTCCTGGACGAAGTCCGGGTGGGCCCCGCACCAGGCGCGCACGTCCCGCACACCCTGGCGCCGCAGCTCGAGCAGCAGCTCCTGCACCCCCGAGAAGTCCTCTTCCCAGATGGAGACGCCCGCCATCTGGACGATGTGGCGGGCGTGGGCCTCGCGCTCCTCCAATTCCGCGAGCCGGCGCAGGAGGGATGCCCGCTCGTCACCGGAGCGAGGGCCCCGACGTCCCTCGGGGGTCTTCCTGGGTGCCTTGGGCATGGGTCTCCGGCTCGCCCCGAGGCACGGCTCAGCCGAGGCCCAGCGCCTGCTCCACCTGCACCGCCCGATGGGCGTACGTGTGCTCGGCGAGGACCCGGCGGCGCGCCGCCTGCCCCAGGTCCCTCACGCCGTCGTCCGTGAGACACAGCACCGCCTCGGCCACCTCCAGGCCGTCCTGCGCCACCAGACACTCGCGCCCCGGCTCCAGGAAGAGCTCGATGCCCTCCCACGCGTCCGTGATCAGACAGGCGCCCGCGCCCGCGGCCTCGAGCAGACGCGGGGCCGGCGAGAAGCCGAAGCGCGCCATGCCGTCCCGGCTGACGTCGAGCACCGAGCGCGCCGAGCAGCGCAGCACGTCATGCTCCCGGAGCGGCACGGGGCCCACGTACCGCACGTTGACGGGCCGCGGCCGGTCTCCCCAGCCCTCACCGCCCAGCAGGAAACGCTTGTCGGGCAGCAGGTCCGCGGCGCGCAGGAAGAAGGACTCCACGCGCCGCTCCAGGTCCGGCAGCCGGTCGTCCAGCAGCGCCAGGTCACAGTCGAAGCGGTGCTCGGCCCCCACCGGCTGGTGCGCCTCCGGGTCCACCGCGCTGTAGATGGGAATGCACTCGCGCGCCCCGAGGTCGCGGTAGGCCAGCACCACCGGGTCTCCCCCGCCCTGCGTGAAGACGCGGTCATAGCGCGGCACGAGCGCCCGGAACGGATCCTCCGGGTCTCCCGCCATGCGCTCCAGGGAGACGGGAGCGTCCAGGTCCCAATACACCACCTGGGTGCGGCCGGAGCGCAGCTCCAGCACGCGGGCGTTCAGCCAGTCGTCGAGGAAGCCCACGTGGCTGGCCTTCACCACCACGTCCGCTTCCCGCGCCTCCTCCAGACAGCGCTCGAGCCCGGCGGTGCCCTCCACCGAGTACACCACCACCGTGGCCCAGTCCGGGGCCACCGGCAGATCCCTGTGACGCTGACGCTCGGGGAGCGCCGGCTCGTAGAAGGTAATCTGGTGGCCCCGTGCGTGGAGGGCCTTGAGCAGGCCGCGGTAGTACGTGGCGGCTCCGTTCCACCAGGCGGAGACGAGGCTCGCGCCAAAGAAGGCGATCCGAAGTCCGTGGCTGCGCATGCGACATCCTTTCCCGCTCGAACCGGCCCCCCAGTCCGGATTCGACGCCCACCCAACAGTCGGCGCTCAGGTGGCCCGCGCCAGCTGGGGCTGGACGGCGGACACCCCCCCGGACGCACGGTCCAGGTCGGCATAGACAGCAAGGTAGGCATCCGCCATGCGATCCGGGGAGAACTCCAGTGCACGCGTCCGTGCAAGGGTGGACATCCGGCTGCACAGCACGGGCTCCGACACCAGCCGGCGCAGGGCGCGCGCGAGCATGTCCGTGTCCTCTGGTGGAACGAAGACGGCCGCGTCCTCCCACACCTCGCGCAGCGAGGGGATGTCTCCCAACACCAGCGCACACCCGGCGAGCGCGGCCTCCAGCACCGCCAGGCCCGAGGGCTCGTAGCGTGCGGGAAGCACGTAGATGGAGGCGCGGCCCATGTACCCGGCGAGCTCCGCCTGCGGCAGCCACCCCAGCGCGCGCACGTAGCGGGCCCGCACCTCGCCGCCGTCGGGGTGCTGGGAGTCGCCGGCCACGAGCACCGGCCAGTCCAGCCGGGGCGCCACCGTCTCCAGCACCTCCAGGTTGCGCGCCTCGTCCCACAGCCGGCCCGTGGCGAGGATGAAGGGCTCGCGCACGGGGCCCGGCGGGAAGTCCTCGTGGCGGCGCGCGGGGGGGATGACACCGGAGGAGCGCAGCGGCCCGTAGTGCCGCGACAGGGAGGCGAGCAGCTCGGCGGAGGGCGCCACCACGTGGCCCGCGGCACGCAGCCCCCGCGCCACCTCCCAGCGGTAGCGCATGTCCCGCTCCAGCGCCGGCTCGCCCTTCACCGCCTCCCACCACGACAGGGGGCACGCGTGGGCCACCACCAGCGGACGGCGCGTCCAGGGCAGCGCGGCGTGGCAGTAGCCGTTGAGGTGCACCGCGTCCGGCTGGAGGCGGGACTCCAGCTCCAACAACCACTCCCCCGCCGCCGCCACGTCGTCCCAGGCGTCCTCGGGCCCCTCGAGCCTCCAGGTGCTCTGCTCCACGGAGAGCCCCGGCACGCTCCGCACCTGCGCCCACTGGAGCGCGGTGAGCGGCTCGCCCTGCACGGCCAGCGTCACCTCCACGCCCCGGCGGCCCAGCGCCCGGCTCAGCTCCAGCGCGTACGTCCACACGGGGCCCGTGGTGCTCGCCGTCATGAGCACGCGGCGCACCTTCCCCGACGCGCTCGGGCGTGCGGTGACGGTGGCGGGCAGCGAGGAAAGTTGGCGCATGGCTACAAGCGGTAACACACCCGTGACCTTCCGACAGACGGGGGGGCCCCCTGAAGCCCCCGCCGCTGAACGGATCAACGTCCCGGATGCTCTCGGGTCAACGTCTCGGCCGTACGAAACCGGACAGGGTGCCCCCGTGAGCGGAAAACGTGCTTGTCACACCTTTGTACAACGCTCGGGGGTCACTCACGGGCTCGCGCGGGCACCGGCGTCGCGCCGCTCCCAGACGTCCGGGCCCCCCTGTCCCTCCGCCGGGAAGCAGCGGACGAAACGCTCGCGGAACCACTGCTGGCTCTCCCCGGAGAGCTGCCACGCGCCGCGCCACCCCAACACCACGTACCGGCAGCGCTCCAGCACGGAGCGCATGCCGCGCTGCGAGGCGCTCGCGTTGAAGGCCGCCTGCGTGCTCGCGAAGTGCTCGCCCGAGCCGAGCGCGTCCTGGAGCATCAGGGCGTAGGCATCCACCACCACGGGCACCCCGGGAAGGCGCGGGGGCAACCGTCCTCCCGTGAGGCCCCAGGCGGGCTCGAAGGCGCAGACGGGAGCATCGGCGGGCACGGCCTGGCGCAGGTACCTGCCGAGCGCCGGCAGATCGGGCGCACGGGCCCGGAGTCCTTCACGCAGGTGCCGCGCGGAGACGAGCGGCACGGCCACGGCCAGCAGCACGGGCACGGTCCGCGCCCACCTCCAGCCCCGGGCGGAGAGCCACCCGTGGAGCGCCGCCGCGCCGAGCCCCGCCAGCACCGCCTCCGAGGCGGCGAGGTGGGCGTTGTACTGGTTCCAGTAGCTCGGCGAGGCGAGGAACGCGGCCACGGTGAGGACATAGGCCCCGGCGAAGAACCGCTCGGTGGAGCGCGAGGGCGTGGAGGCGCGCAAGGAGCGCACCGAGGCCACGAGCAGCCCCAGGAGCGCGAGCCCCACGCCCACCAGCCGCCGCTCGTGGAGGATGTCGTGCAGCCGGGCGAGGCGATTGGACTCACCGTCTCCTGGGCGCAGGGACTGGAAGAGGAACACGTCCTCGAGGAAGCGCGAGGGCGAGGCGGCGACGAAGGGCCCCACCAGCAGCAGCACGGTGGCCCCCGCCGTGAACGCGAGCCCCAACTGGGAGCGCCACGCGGCGCGAGGCGAGCGGGACAGCAGCGCGGCGACGAGCCAGATTCCCCCCAGCACCTTCACCGAGATGGCGAGGCCACAGAGCACACCGGCCCCGAGCCAGCGGCGGGAGGCACGGCCATCCTCGGGGGCATCGAGCCAGACATTCGCCAGGGCCAGACAGGCGAGGTTGAGCACGGGCTCCAGGAAGGGGCCGCGCTCGACGATGACGAGCTCCGGATAGGAGGCGTAGACGAGCGCCGCCACGAGGCCCGCCACGGGGCCCCAGGCGCGCAGGGCGAGCCGGCCCACGAGGAAGACATTGAAGGCCCCGACACTGGCGGCCAACCACCGGGCGAGCACGAAGCAGGAGGCCGCGTCCCACCCGGAGGCGAGCACGGCGGCGGGGCTCCACAGCAGCAGCGAGCCCGGAGGGTGGACGAAGATGAAGTCCCGGTACGGCAGCAGCCCCTGGAAGAGCAGCGCCGAGGCGGTGAAGTAGACGCCCTCGTCGTAGTCCACCGGGTAGCCGAAGGCGCCATGCCGGTTGAAGAAGGGCAGGACGCGGAGCAGCCACGCGCCCACCGCCACCGCGGCCAGCACCCACCACCCACGCCGGTTCCAGGTGCCGTCCTCCGGGACGGACGATGACTGCGAGATCGGGCTCATCGAGACGGGCGCGGAGCGTAACAGCGGGCGCCAGCGAGCCCAAGCACGGCGCTCGGCTCAGTGGGTGAGGACCTCGAGGGCGCGCCGGTAGTAGGCCTCGCGCTGGGCGAGCCCGTTGAAGCCGCCGTTGATGCGGCGGGTGATCTCCCGGAAGTCGCCCGCGTCCGCGAGCGCGTTGAGGCCCCGGCTCGTCCAGAACCAGGCCGCGACGCGGAAGCCCACGTCGACATCGGCGGCGCGCTCGGGGTGCTCCTCCAGCTCGAGGCGCAGGGCGCGGCCCGCGGCGCGGTAGTTGGTCCGGCCGGTGAGCTGGATGGGACCGCGGCCCTTGTAGCGCCGGCCATCGCCCCATTGCGTGTTGCCCAGGTCCCTGCGTCCCTCGTAGGCCTCACCGGAGGCGAGCTCCTCGAAGTAGCGCAGCTCCCCGCTCTCATGGGCGAGCTGGGCGAGGAAGGCCGCCTGGCGCTGCGGGGTGAGGATGTCCGCCTCGACCATGGCCGCGTCGAGGTACGGCAGACATTCATGGGCACGGGCGTCCGACAGCCTGGGCATGATCTCCCGGAGCTGCTTCTCATTGAGCCGCACGCTGATGGGGACCTCGGGAGGCTCACCCTGGACGTGGACGCCGAGCGCGGTCCAGGTCCGCGTCCCGACGATGCCATCCGCGACCAGGCCCCTGGACTGCTGGAAGGCCTTCACGGCGGCCTCGGTCCTCCGGCCGAAGACGCCATCGGCCACCCCCGCGTCGAAGCCAGCCTCCAGGAGCCTGCGTTGCAGCTCGGCGACCTCCGGGCCGCGCGACTCCAGCCGCAATTCGCGAGGCGTGGTGGAGGATTGAAGGGACGAGATATCGAGCGAGGGGGGCATCAGGAACCTCCGGGTGGGACGCCACATCCACGGTGGAGTGGGACCGGCGGATTCGTGAGCGGCCCTCGGGTGGGACCGCACCACGCATCATCTCCTCTACCAGCGAGCAACAGAGCAAACGGTTGGACGGCCCGCTGCTGATGATGTCCCCTGATGCCCCCCACTCGCGCAGGTGCAGCCATGACATACCAGCCCCTTCCCTACGAGCTGTACGACACACAAGAGGCGATTGGGAAACAATGGGTCGCACATCCCGCTCCGGAGCACAGGCGGCTCCTGGCATTGGCACGAGATGCGCTCTGCTTCGTCTACGCGACTGGCCAACCGTATCGCTTCGAGAACTTCCGCAGGGGTCTCGAAGCCGACGGTCACCCGCCACCCGGCACCTTCGAAACACCTGGAAATGACTTCGCGAGTCTTGAGGAGCAGCTGAGCAGCACGAGGGAGTTCCTCACGAGGCGACGCGACGAGGCCGATACCGCCCGGGACAAGGAGGTGCTCCAGGCCATCGTGGACACACTCCACTTCATCTCCGCGACCGGGCAGCACCGCGCATTCAATGAGTATCTCGAGCACATCGCGGCGGATGCACCTCCGTATGTCATTGCCTCGTTCGGCACGAAGGCGGAGGCGGAAGCATGGCTCGAGAATCAGCCCATTCCTCCCGATTCCGCCAGTGTGCTGATCGCAGACGCCTATCACTGGGTCGTCCATGACGAGCGGGTGGGCATCTTCCGTCTGCCGCGCATCCGCGACCTCGAGCACCACCTCGCCGATCTCAAGAAGAGACATCCCCCCGCAGCCGTCGCCTCCTTCACCACGCGAGAGGAGGCAGAGGCATGGTGGAAAGCGCAACCCACGCCCGCCAGATGGGCCTGGGTGTCCATCGCGGGTGAGCCCTCCCTCGCGGTGTATCACCCCAACATCCAACACCGCGCCCTCTACCCGCTCTCCCTGGCCGATGGGTACGAGGTGGACGAGGAGGATGAAGAGGTAGAGCCCGGCGAGCCGTAGCGGCGCGGGTCCAGGCGTCCCGCCCGCCTTCGGGGCGAACAGCTCCGCGCATTCCGGCTTGACCTCGCAGGTTCTGCGGCGGGAAGGTCCCGGCGCATGCTGCCCACCCTCTGCGGTCACCTCGCCCTGCTCGCCGCCTTGTCCGCGGACCCGCCGGACCTCCCGCCTCCCCAGGTCATCCCCTCGCGACCCCTCCCGGCACAGGAGGTGATTCCCGAGGTCACCTCCCCAGCGGCCCCCACGTTCCGCTTCATCCCCCCGCTCGACCCGGCGGCCCTCGCGCAGCGGAGCGGTGAGCCGGTCCCGCCCCCCGTCACAGCCGAGCCCGGGAGTGCACGGCCCGAAGCCATGCGCATCGAGGTGCCCCAGGTCCATCCCGAGGACGCCCACGTCCGCGAGGAGCCGGGGTTGCTCGCGCGGCTGGTGCTCTCGGGACAGTTGCTCCGGGGCGGCGTCACCGTCGCGAGGTGGACGGCTCCCAGCGCGCCAATCCCCGAGGCCCCACTCTTCGTCAAGGAGAGAACCCTCTACCTCGCCAGGACGCTGGCCGTGGTGGCCATGACGCTGGAGCTGTCCCCGGCCGCCACGAGGCCCTGGGTACCGGGCGAAGCGTGGCTGCTGGATGCGCGAGGTGGCGTGGTGGGCCGCTTCCCGGTGTGGATGGAGGGGAGACAGCTCGGCCCGGGAGAGAGCCGCCCCATGGTCATCGAGGTGGAGCGCGTCCCTGGCACGCAGCCCAGGGTGCTCCGGCTGGAGCTGCGGGAACGAGACGGTGGGCCCACCGTGCAGGCCGGAGAGCTGAAACTGTGAACGGGGAGCGATTGAACATGAACGGGCACATCCTGAACGTGGCGTGGCTCGAGCCCGGCACGGTGGTGGCCGGCTGGCGTCTCGGTGAGAGGCTGGGGTTGGGAGGCTATGGGGCCGTCTACCAGGCGGAGTCGGTGGAGCAGCCAGGCACCTTCTGCGCCATCAAGGTGTTCCTCAACCCCGCGGACGTGCGCGCCGGACGCGAGGCGGCCCTGCTCATGGACAAGGCGGTGCACCCCAACGTGGTGCGCTGTCTGGGCACCGGCCGCTGGCCCCACCCGGCCCGGGGGCACCCCTTCCTGGTGCTGGAGCTCGTCCCCGGCCTGCCCCTGCACCTCTGGGTGGAGCAGAACAACTCCGACTTCGCGCGCGTGGCGTACGTGGGCGCGGAAGCCGCCCTGGCGCTGGGCACGCTGCACAAGCGGGGCGTCCTGCACCGCGACCTCAAGCCCGAGCACCTGCTCGTCCGGGAGACGGACATGCGCCCCGTGCTGGTGGACTTCGGCTCGGGCGACTACGAAGGGGCGGGCACGCTCACCGAGACGCCGCTGCCTCCGGGCACCGCCCACCTGCGCAGCCCCGAGGCCGCATGCTTCTGGCTGGCCCGGGAGGACAACCCCCGGGCGCGCTACACCTACGGCCCGGCGGACGAGCTGTACGCGCTGGGGGTGTGCCTGTACCGGGCGCTCACGGGGCACTATCCCTTCCCGCCCGGGGACATGAAGTTCATGCTGTACCTGGACATCGCGCACCGGGAGCCGGTGGCGCCCATCGACGTCAACCCCCGGGTGCCACGTGCCTTCAGCGACGCCGTCATGCGGCTGATGGCCCGGCATCCCGAGGCGCGCTACCGCGATGGTGAGGAGACGCATGCGGCCCTGCTGGCGGCCGTCACCTTCGGAGGGCGCGAGCCCTGGGAGGCCAGCGTCTTCGCCTGGGACGAGTCACCCGACGCGTCTCTCCCGGAGGGAGCGGCCACCTCCCAGCGGAGCATCCGCCGCCCGCCTCCGCCTCCCGTGCGGGAGCAGCCCCCACCGTCCCCGCCCGCGCCCTTCCCGGAGCGGCCCCCGCGCTGGCGCAAGGCCCCGCTCGCCGGGCTCGCGGCCCTGGTGGCCCTCGCGGCGTTGGTGCTCCTCCTCACACCGCAGGTGAGGAATCCCTCGCACTCCCACCCCACTGCCGAGGTAGCCAGGAAACACCCGCCCGCAGCGGTTCAGGAAGTGGCGCCCGGGACAGACGCGCCGGACACTGCGCCCACCGCGGCCCCGCCCTCCCCGGCGGAAGTCGCCCCCGCGGCCCCCCCTCCGGTGCGACAGAAGGATGATGCGTCGATGAAGAAGAAGAACGGACCTGAGAACTCCGATGCCTGGAAGCGAGCGCTGCTGATCTGCCTGGTCCAGGGCGGAACCGCCTGCGCGGGCGCCCAGCTCAAGCCCCAGCGGGGCCCCTGCCCTCCCGAGGCCCTCGCCGCCATGAAGTCCCTGAACATCGACATCAATGATGGCCGGGATGCCTGGCTCGATGTCACCAAGCCCCTTGCGCTCGGCGGGGACAATTACGCGGACGGCCCCGTCCTCAGCACCTTCATGGACGACTTCGGCGATCTGCCCGCGGGCTCGGTGCTGTACGGCCGGCTGTGGGTGACCGGCAACGGGACGGACAACGAAGGGCGCAAGCAGATCTTCGGCCGCTGGGACAAGGCGAAGCTGCCGGATGGACGGGTGGTGCCCGTGTGCTTCAACCTGATGAACCCGGACGGCGTGTATGAGTCCACGGGGGGGCCCCCCGGCTACGCGCGGCTGCCGCGCAACATCACGCTGGTGGCCGTGGACCGCTTCGTCTTCGAGGAGTGGGCCCCGCGCTAGGAGCCTGTCGGAATATCCCCACGACCCACTCCCTATAAGCTCCCAGGTGCTCAACCTCCAGCGGGACGCCGCGAGCCCTCAACACACTGCCGACGGCAACCCCGGCCCGGAGGTCTCCTCGGGCCGGGGTCTTCTTTCGTCAGCCTCCGTCCAGCCCAGGGAGTGGAGGTGCTGGAGGGGCCGCGGGGTGCGCCTCCCGCCCAGGTGTGGGGCTCGCGCCAGACTCTCCTGTCAACAAGCCCGCGCGGTAACACCTCCCTCACCGCACGATGAAGTCGAACCGCTCCACTGCCGACCTGAACTCCTCAAGTGCCGCCCCCGAGCGCTTCGCCTCCGCCGGCGCGTAGAGCGTCACCGCGGACGTGCTGGGCTGTTCCTTGAGCGGACCCTCCAGGGTCACGGGGATGAAGTCGCCCGGCCACGGAACGCGCAGCAGCTCCCGCCCGTGCTTGATGGGGTCCACGATGGTGAAGCATGGCCACTTCGGGAGCCGGATTGTCCGCATGTCGCAGCCGTGAAAAACGCACTGGTCGAGACGAGCCTCGGAAAAGTCACAGTTCGCGATCCCGCCGTGCTCCCACCACCTGTCCACGCCGACCCGCTGGCCGAACCTGATTCCAGAAAACCGTCCTGTGAATCGGCAGCCCTCAAACCGAATCGACGTCCAACACTGCTCTACAACCTCTCGCTTTGCCGTGATGGTGCAGTCGAGCAGCGTGCCCCACATCGGAACCAACTGCCGCCGCCCAACGCCGATGACGAGCGTGCAGCGTTGCAGCGTCACGTTGGGCCCCAGCCAGTAGATGGCCTCCTTGCTGGTGAGTTCCAGTCGCTCGCCCTGGATCTCCCGCTCTTCGTAGTGAACGTTGGAGCTTTCGTGCATGTCAGAAGAAGATCATACGAAAGAAGGAACTCGCCATCCGCCGCCCGTGAATCTCGAAGTTCGAGTCGGTACCCGACAAAATCTCGTAGCCGAACTTCTGACCAGGTGGCCCGGCCACATCAACACCCCGGGGCTTCCAGTCCAACTTCGGGAAGAGGATCCGCAGCTGCTCCTCCACCCACCGTCCACGCGCTTGGCGCTCGAGCAGGTTTGCGCGGTGCACCAGCCCCCGCTGGAGCATTCGCCTGATGGCGGCCTCCACCTTGGGTGAGTAGTGCTCTGGACCCCAGCGCGAGGCCACCTGCTTCGCCGCCGCCTGGAGCTGGTCACCCAAGGGGTCCGAGGCAGGAATGTCATTGACGGATACGCCTCGTGAGAGGTGCCACCGCTCTCCGTTCCTCTCTACCTGCCTGTTGCCACCGCGGTGCCGGTACACCTCTTGGGTGGGTGACCCGCTTGAGCTGGCGCTCACCGCGCTGTTGCGGCTCATCATGGCGCCAGCGAGGGCACCCTCGGGTCTTACCGTGACCGCCAGGGCACCTTCGGCCGAGACCACAACCGCCTCGACCCGTTCCAACCGCGCCACCACCCACGTCGGCCCTCCTTGCCCTGCGAGCTGCACCTGCGCGAGCCGAAAACCCGGCAGTGAGCGCAGCGCCGACCCCACCTCCGCCAGCGTTCGCCCCGCCAGGGCCGTCACTGCAATGATCATCGCCCTGGCCGCGTCCGTCCCCAGCACCTTCGCGAAACCCTCCCCGGCCTCGCGCAGCTCGTCGAAGGTGGTAGCTACCCGCGCCTTCATGACGAGCTCCGCCCAGCCGTCCATGAGGCCCCACACCGTGTCGATGCCCAGCCAGGCCACCAGCGCCACCGTGAGCACGGCCGCAACACCCTTGGTCACTGGCTCAGGCAGTAGCCACAATCCGAGATAGAAACTCGCCGTCCACAAAAGCGACGTGAGGAGCACCTTGGGGCTCACCTCGCGGCCCAGCGCCGCGTACGTCTCGTCCAGGACCGAGCCGAACGCGAGGGCCAAGGCCAGCGTGCTCCGGTCGTCCGAGCGCAAAAAGGGGCCATCCTCAAACAGCCCGAGGCAGTCGCCCCCCCCTCGTACGATGCAGAATCGCTCGTACCTCGCGCGCAGCTCGGCCTCGGCCTGGGGCTCCAGTTCGACAGCTCCCCACTGCTGCTCTGGGAGGATGGCATACACCCGCGGCCGGCCCCCCTCATCGCGCGGCCCCCCCTCCGCGGTGAACGTGCCCCCAGCCTCAACGTCCGAGACTGGCCGTACCTCCCGGGCCTGGCGCAGCGACTCCTGCACCTTGAGGACCTCCGCAGCGGCCGCTTGGGGCCCGCCCTCGAGCTGGCGCCCTCGCGCGAGGCGCTCCACATTCTCTCGAAACTCAGCATGGGTGATGGGGACCGGCCGCGTCCTCACTTTCCCGGGTGCAAGCACCACGACGTCCAGAACAACCGCGCCCTCGAGCCCGGGCTCTGTTGCGGGCCCAGGCCGGGCCTCGGCCTCCTCGGATGCCTCTGCCCAGGTGCGGCTTCGCCCCGCGTTCATGCCCGTCATCGGCGCCTGCGTTGCGCACGCCGCGAAGAGGAAGAGCACGATGAGCGAGAAGGCCCCTGCAGGCGCCCACCTCGGCGGGCCCCCCGTCCTCCCTCTCCGAGCATCGAGCTGCGTACCTCCGCCCTCCCCCACCCCAGGACTTCGGTACTCATTCGCCATGGCGCTGGCCTCTCCTCCGCGTGAAATGACCCTGGAGGATAGGATGCGGGACGCCCAACCATATAGGGGGAGCGCGGCCCTCGCGGGGGCAGCCGCCCTCTCCCTCTGGGGCTCACGGAGCAGTTCCATCTCGACCTGGCCGAGTACGACGAGCGCCCCGTGACGCCGCAGGAGGTCCTCCTCCACCGCGGCCGGGCCCACCTCTTCTCCCTCGACCTCCGCCACGACGGGCTCCGCCACGGCGTGCTCATGCGCAAGCTCGCCGCGCTCGCAGGCGGCGCCCTCGAAGGACTTCACCTTGGAGGCACTCCAAGCCCGAGACCTCATCCCAGAGAACTCTCCACAGCGCCTCGCCTCGGTGGCGGAGAAGTTCGGCCGCGAGCCCTCCGGGGGGGGTAGCACCACCCCCACCGCAGTACTCCGGTGCTACTTCGGCCTGGTGGAGTGTCTCCCCGCGCTGGTCGTCCGAGGGAGTTTTCCCCCCTGCAACGTGTCGAGGTGGAGCGCCTGGGGTGCAGTGAGCCGGCGGGCCTCGGCCTGCGCATGACCCACTGGTCCACGAGGAGCCTGGCTCGCGTTGCCCGCCACAGGGGCATCGCCCCTATCCGACAGGCTCCTAGTGGACTGTCCGACAAGTTTTTCAACATAGTCAGGACAGGTGCCGGTCCACCCACGAGTGCATCTTGGCGCGAGTCCAGGACCAGGTGAAGGGGTGGGCGTAGAGGCGGTTGTACTCGGGCCA
>NZ_DBNGVP010000147.1:0-17558 GCF_057119385.1 Archangium sp.
AACTCACGGAAGGTGGAAATCCGGATCAGCCCACCCATGGGGGACTCGTGGACACCGCGGATGCTGGGGAGTTCGTGCTCGCCCGTCCGCTGCCGCGTGAGCCCTTCAAGGGGCAGAAGCGCCCGCCCTGCACCCGTTACGCCGAGGTCGAGCTGATCGGCGCCTGCTGGTTGCCGCACAAGCTCAAGGCCCCGTGCCCGGACGTCCTCTACGAGCATCAAGAGGAGTGCTACTCGCCCGCCTTCAGCGCGAAGCCGCCGCCCCAGTCGCTTGGGCAGTGAGTGGCACTGCCGCGGAGAACCTCCAGCAGAGCTGGGCAGACCTCTGGCACCTGGTGTTACGGCAACGCTTCCAACAGCAGGAGGGGCTGTCCGCGATTCCAACACGCTCGGCGCGGAGGGCAACATGGCCCTGGCCCTGAGCGGGCTGGGCCAGGTGATGGGGGCCTCACAACGGCGCTGCTCGAGCGGGCCCTGCACCTCGTCGAGCTCGATGGGGTGGACTCCACGGACAGGGAGCGGCTGCGACGGCTGCTCGCACGGGCGCTGGCCGGCGCGGGTGAGGGGTCCGGGCGCGTGGCCTCCGTGCTCCGGTGACGTCCTCCCGTCCGTGCTCCCGGCCACCGCGGCCTCTCCGCCCGAGTGCGGGAGCGCCAAGGAGGGCCCGCCTCACAGGAGGTCGCCGTTGAGGGCGAGCCCCACGGTGAAGAGCGGATGGAGCAGGGTCATGTCGTACGAGGTGCGGTAGCGGTAGGCCAGCCACCAGTTGGTGGCCACCATGAGCGCCGGGGTGACGCGGGCGGAGTCCTCCTGGCCCAGGAGCACGGGGCCGTGGAGGGAGCCCGAGCTCCAGCGCAAGGGCGTTGGCTGCGCCAAGGGCCTCCCGCCGAGGGCCGACGCGCGGCGGACGCGCGCCATGTCGAAGTCCGACCAGGGCGCTCCCACCTCGGGAGCGGACGGCATCAGCGGGGTGACCGCCACCGGCTCGACCGCCAGGCCCGAGCCGCCCAGAGTGAATCGGGCCACGCTGTTGCCCCCTTCGCCGAGCAGGCTCAGGCCCGACGGCAAGGGGCGCTGGGTTTCCGCCCGTGCGGCTCCCGTCTGCAACAAGGCGATGCACAGAGCGAGCCAGGGCCCAAGTACTGCTGGGAACCCGCGCGGGAGGGACTGCGCGGGGCACGCGGTGACTCTGTGCATACCAACCTCCAAGTGGGCCCCTCGGCAGGAGGGGCGGGTCGAGACGGCACGGCCGGAAGGTGCTTTTCCAGCCATTAACGAGCCGGGGCACCGGGCGCACGACTTCGGCGCCACAGTGGCAACGCGCTTCGTCCATCGCGCCCGCGAGCGCGCGGGCAGCGGGCCACGAGCGTGAACCTGCCTGAGCGTGGACTGGCGCAGGTACACCACCGCTCGACGCTCCAGATGCGTGGCTCGAACCTTGTCGTTCATCGCCTTCCTCCGCGTCTACGCTTTCGGCGCGCAGCGCCTTGTGCAGCAGGGCTCTCTCCTGCCTCTACGCCATCCGCGGAGACGCCCGGCCATCAAGGCTTCGTCATCTCAGCGTCAATGAAGCCGGGGCAGGAAACAGCCGTGGACCCTCTCGGCTAATCAGGAACATCGCCTCACATTTTTGAGAGAAAACCCATGATCAGGTCCTTGAAGAACAATGCCTTCGCCGCCCTGGGCAGCCTGACTGGAAACAAGAACGTCGTGCAGACCGCGAAGCAGCTGTCGACGGCGGCGACGAAGCAGGTGGCCCAGCTCCGGATTCCGAACCCCGTGGATGCCTTCACGGGCGCGACCCAGGGGGCTCAGCAGGGGTTGAACAACCTGAACAGGGCGATCAACAGCCTGACACAGCGGTTCGGCAGCCTGTCGGATGCCGAGAAGGGCTTCTTGAGCACCAACCTGCACCTGGCCAAGCCATTCAGCGATGCCGCCGACACGGCGGACCAGCTCGCCAGCGCCCATGCCGGCCGGACCATGAAGGGCTCCGACCTGGACATCCGGGGCAATGGGGTGGGCAACGCCCTGCGCCACGCGACGTGGAATGCGCTGATGGTGAAGCGCGCCTATGACAACCCGTTGACCCTGGGCGACCTGAACGCGGCCAGCCAGAAGGCCCGGGAGATGGCCGACGCGCACGAGAACAACCCGAAGAACACGTCGGTGGTGGACAAGAGCATGGACCTGCACAACAACGACATCGGCCGGCAGGTCGCGGTGAACGTGCTGAAGAACAACCCCAAGGCGAGCGACCAGGAGATCTTCAACGCGGTGGTCCGGGCCTTCGAGCAGGGCAAGCTGGCCGAGGTGGATGGCGATTCCCGGACGGGCCGCCTGGGCACGGCGCGCAACGACGGCAAGTAGAGGGGACCGTCAGGACTCCGGCACGGGCGAGTTGCTCCTGTCCCCCAAGATGCTCCACGCCTCCTCGTCAGGAGTGGGTGCGGGAATCGAACCCGCGCCCGGCCTCACCGGCGGCGGTGCGCCAGGGCCGCCTTCCCGAGCTTCAGCACATGCTGGCGCTCGGCCTCCGGCAACCCGAGGCGCTCGACCTCGGCCTCCAACTCCTCGCGCTTCAGGTAGCCGCCCACGCAGGCGTTGAGCCACATCGCCACGGTGGAGTCCTCGAACTCGCGCTCGTTGTAGCCGCTGAATTCGCGCATCAGGTCCGTGTAGCGGCGCAGGTAGTACTTCTGGTGGTAGTCCTCGGCCCGGTGGAACGTGCCCAGCGGCAGGATGGGCAGGAGCATGGGTCCGCGCCTCCCCGCCATGGCCTGCTTCGCCGTCGCCAACGCCCACCGCTTCTGCGTCTCGTCCGCGTAGAACACCGCCGCCATGTACTGGCGGCTGTAGGGACGTTCGGTCGGATCGGCCTCCTTCCAGAACCACTCCAGCAGCGTCTCGTAGGAGATGCGCGCCGGGTCGTAGTCGAGCTGGAAGGACTCCGTGTGGTCCCCGAGCTGCTCGTACGTCGGGTCCGGCTGGCTGCCGCCGGTGTAGCCCACACGGGTCCGAATCACTCCAGGGAGACGCCCGAACCGGGCGTCCGGGCCCCAGAATCAACCCAACGAGAAGGTGGCCGTCTCCACCCGCGTGGGCGCCATCGCGTCCACCGGCAGCAACCGGGAGGTGGGCGTTTCAACGTGTCCGGCTGGCTTCATGGTGTCTCCTCCACCTGCCTCTACGGATGAACCCACCTCCAGGTTACTTCTCTTCCCCCTTCACGCCAGGTCGAAGAGCAGGGCCTCCAGCGGCTCTGTCGCCGAGAGCACCAGGCGCCCCTCGTCGGCCACCGCCACTCCGTCCCCGGCCTTCAGCTCCACGCCGTTGAGCGTGCCCGCCCCGCGCGCCACCTGCAGCCACGCGTGCCGGCCCGGTGCCAGCGCGTACTCCGTCTTCTCGCCCTTCCCCAGCAACGTGCTGTACAGCCTCAGGTCCTGGTGCACCTTCAGCGCTCCGTCCTTCCCCTCCGGCGACACCACCAGCCGGAAGCGGCCCTGGCGCTCCTCCTTCGTGAAGGCCTTCTGCTCGTAGCTCGGCGTCAGGCCCTGGCGCTCGGGGAGGATCCAGATCTGCAGGAAGTGCAGCTCCTCGTTGCTCCGGTTCATCTCGCTGTGCAGCACCCCCGTGCCCGCCGTCATCCGCTGCAGCTCTCCCGCTCGCAGCACCCCCAGCGTCCCCATGCTGTCCCGGTGCTCGATCTGCCCCGAGAGCACGTACGTGATGATCTCCATGTCCCGGTGCGGGTGCGTGCCGAAGCCACTGCGCGGCGCCACCCGGTCCTCGTTGATGACGCGCAGCGCGCGGAAGCCCATGAAACTCGGGTCGTAGTAGTCCGCGAACGAGAAGGTGTGGTGGGAATCCAGCCAGCCGTGGTTCGCATGGCCGCGCGCTTCAGAGGGTCGAACGATCAACATGGGGTACTCCTTGTCTCCAATCCGTTTGGATGCCCGGGCCGCCGATGGCGCTTCGCCCCGGGCGAGCTCCATGCCGCCCATCAGGCCCGTCACGCCGGCCAGCAACCCACCGACGACTTCACGCCGGCACGGGCCCCGGCCAGCCTCCCTCCGCCTCACGCCGCCTTCTCCGCCGCCGCCGCCTTCACCACCTGCACGTCCAGCTCGATGTCGATGCGCTCGCCCACCAGCACCCCGCCCGTCTCCAGCGCCTTGTTCCACGTCAGCCCGAAGTCCTTGCGGTCCACGCTCGTGCGCGCGCTGAACGCCAGCCGCTCCGTGCCGTACGGGTCCGTCACCCGGCCGAGGAACTCGGTCTCCAGCGTCACCTCGCGCGTGGTGTCCTTGAGCGTCAGGTCCCCCACCACGGCGTAGCGGTCCTTGCCCACCGCCTGCACGCGCTTGCTGCGGAAGATGACGCGCGGGAAGGCATTCACGTCGAAGAAGTCCGGCGAGCGCAGGTGGTTGTCCCGGGCCTCCACCTGCGTGTCGATGCTCGCCGCCTCGATCTTCACCTCCGCCTGCGCCTTCAGCAGGTCGCCGTTCGTGAACAGCCTCCCCTCGTAGCGGGTGAAGCGGCCGTGCACCCGCGCCACCACCATGTGCCGCACGGTGAAACCGATGGAGGAGTGCTGCGTGTCGATGCGCCAGGTCTCGATGGCCATGGAAGTCGTCTCCGAGGGAAGTGCCTCTCTGGCCTCTCCCTGGAGCAACCCGCCTGCCAACGTGCAACCCCCTGGAATCACATGCGCCGGGTCATTCCCAGGGGCTCGAACCTCTCGAAATGAGAGGGTCCGGCTATCATCCGGAGAGCGCCCCCCCGGCCCTCCGGGAGCCGCCCGCCCGGCCCTCCGGGGCCTCCCGGGCCTCCGGACGAGCGCCGGGGATGGCGCCTCCGCGGGTGCTGACCCCCTGACGGGTGCCTACCTCATTGCTGGAGAAGCTCGAGCACGGGGGGTCCCATCATGGACGTCAACGAGGTCATCGACAGGGCTCGCGACGCATTCAGTGTCCGGCGTGTCTTCGGAGAGCCCATCCAACAGGGTGCGGTGACGCTGATCCCCGCCGCCCGGGTGACGGGAGGCGGCGGGGGAGGCGGTGGAGAAGGCCCCGTGGCCGAGGGGGCGCAGGGGGCCGAGAGCACCGGCAAGGGCTACGGCAGCGGCTTCGGGTTGAACGCCCGGCCCGCCGGGGCCTTCGTCCTGCGCAACGGCAAGGTGCGCTGGATGCCGGCGGTGGACGTCAACCGCATCATCCTCGGCGCCCAGCTGCTGGTGGGCCTCGTGCTGCTGACGTTCGGCCAGAGGCTCGCCCGCTACCTGTTCCAGGAGGGCAAGCTCCCGCGCCGCAGGCACCTGGCGCGGAGAGCCGCACTCCGGTGAGCCTTACTCCAGCTCCATCAGCCGGAAGCCCGCGGTGCCATCCCCCAGCTGTCCGTACGCGTTGCCGCCCCAGCTGGTGATGGCGCCGTCCGACTTCCGCGCCAGGGAGTGCGAGCCACCGGCGGCGATGGCATCGACGCCCGCGAGCGCCTGCACCTGGGCCGCCAGGGAGCTGGGGGTCGCGGTGCCGTCCCCGAGCTGCCCGAAGGTGTTGTCACCCCAGGCCCACACCGTCCCATCGCTCCGCAGGGCCAGGGAGTGCGCCTGGCCGGCCGCGAGGGCCGTGACGCTCTCGAGGCCCACCACCCGCACCGGCGTGGCGCTCGCGGTGGTGGTGCCGTCCCCGAGCTGGCCGGTGCTGTTGTCACCCCAGGCCCACACCGAGCCGTCCTCGCGCAGCGCCAGCGAGTGCACGCTCCCGGCGGTGATGGCCGTGACGCCCGTGAGCTCCGGAGATGGCAGCGGCACCGGAACACGGCTCGAGTAGAAGGTGCCGTCCCCGAGCTGGCCGGAGGCGTTGGCGCCCCAGGCCCACACCGTGCCGTCCCAGCGCAGCGCCAGCGAGTGGCCGGAGCCGCCCGCGACGGCCTTGACGCCGAGCAGGCCCTGCACCTGCACCGGCGTGGTGCGCGAGGTGGTGGTGCCATCCCCCAGCTGCCCCGAGGCGTTGTCACCCCAGGCCCATACGGAGCCATCGACGCGCACCGCCAGGGCGTGGTTCCTGCCCGCCCAGAGGGCGATGACGTTGGTGAGCCCCTGCACCCGCACCGGCGTGGCGCGCGAGGTGGTGGTGCCATCCCCCAGTTGCCCCGAGGAGTTGTCCCCCCAGGCCCACACCGTGCCGTCCACGCGCAGCGCCAGGGAGAAGTAGCCGCCCGCCGAGACGACCTCGACGGAGCGGGGCTCCGCCAGCAGGAAGAAGGACTCACTGGAGGAGACCTCCTCGACGCCGAGCTGCCCGTCGCTGTTGCTGCCCCAGGTCGAGACGATGCCGTCGTTGCGCGCGTAGAGCGAATGGCCGGAGCCCGCGGAGAGCCGCGCGGGGCGCGGAATGCCCCGCACCTGCACGGGGAAGGGGTACACGCTGGTGGCGCCATTGCCGAGCTGGCCATAGGTGTTGTCACCCCAGGTCCAGACGGTGCCCCCCTCGCGAAGCACGACGGACATCCGGCCACCGGCCGAGGGAGCCGTGACGCGCGAGAACCCCGGCACGCGCACCGGGGTGCTCACCGAGGTGTTGGTGCCCAGGCCGAGCTGGCCCGTCGCGTTGCGCCCCCACGCCCAGAGCTGACCATCGGCGCCCTGGGCCAGCACGTGGCTGCCCCGGGAGGAGAGGGCCGAGACGGCGCCCGTGAGGCCCGCGACCGGGGCCGCCAGGGAGCGGGGGTGGGTGGTGCCATCCCCGAGCTGGCCGTAGAAGTTGTCCCCCCACATCCACACCGTGCCGTCCACGCGCAGCGCCGCCGAGTGGAAGGGCCCGGCCTCGATGGACACGATGTTGGAGAGCCCCGGCACCTGCACGGGCGCACTGCGCGCGGTGGTGGTGCCCTCGCCGAGCTGGCCGTAGGCGTTGTCGCCCCAGGCCCACACCGTGCCATCCGACTTCAGCGCCAGCGAGTGGTAGAGGCCGGCGGCCACGCGGGTGACACCCGAGAGCGAGAGGACACGCTGGGCCGTGGGGCGCGCGGTGAAGGAGGTGGTGCCATCCCCGAGCTGGCCGTAGGTGTTGTCGCCCCAGGACCACACCGTCCCATCCGACTTCAGCGCCAGCGAGTGGTAGCCCCCCGCGGCGAGGGCCGTGGCGTCCGACACCCCCGGCACCTGTCCCGGCGTGGCGCGCTTGCCGCCCGGGCCCTCCCCCAGCTGGCCGAACGAGTTGTCACCCCAACCCCACGCCGTCCCATCGTTCTTCAGCGCCAGCGAGTGGTAGCTGGACACCGCCACGGACTTCACGTCCGACAGGCCCGGCAGCCGCACCGGCAGCGGGCGCTGGGAGAAGCTCCCGTCCCCCAGCTGGCCCTGGCCGTTGTCACCCCAGGCCCACACCGTCCCATCCGGCCGCAGCGCGAGCGCGTGGACGTCCCCCGCGGCCACGGCCGAGATGCCGGACAGCTCCCGCGCCTGCTCCGGAACGGGACGCCAGCTGGCGCTGCCATGGCCCAGCTGGCCGAAGGAGTTGGCGCCCCACGCCTGGACGGTGGCATCGCCGCGCCCCACCAGCACGTAGGCGTTGCCACAGGCAATCGCCTGGGCATTGACACCGGGCACCTGCACGGGGAGGCGCAGCGGGCCGGGGAGCGCCTGGCCCGCCTGGCCCTGGCCGTTGTCACCCCACACCCGCACGGCGCCGTCGCCGCTCCGGGCCACGGAGTGGTGCGTCCCGCTGGCGACGGACACGATGTCCGTCAGGCCGTGGACCCGCACCGGCGTGGGCGACGGCTCCGTCCCCTCGTCTCCGAGCTGTCCCCGGGAGTTGTCACCCCAGGCCCACACCGTGCGGTCGCCGTGCGCCGCCACGGAATGGGCACCGCCTCCGGCGATGGACACGATGCCCGTGAGGCCGAGCACCCGCACCGGCACGGTGCGCGAGGTGGTGGTGCCATCCCCCAGCTGGCCGGAGGCGTTGTTCCCCCACGCCCACACCGTGCCGTCCTCGCGCAGCGCCAGGGAGTGCGTGTCCCCGGCCGCGATGGCCGACACCCGCGTCAGCCCCGGCACCTGCGTCGGGACGTTGCGGCTGGTGTGGGTGCCCTCCCCCAGCTGGCCGGAGGCGTTGGTGCCCCACGCCCACACGGTGCCATCCGTCTTCAGCGCCAGCGAGTGCAGGTTGCCGGCGGCGATGGCCTTCACGTCCGTGAGCTCCGGCACCTGCACGGGAGTGGGGCGCTGCGTGGTGGTGCCATCCCCCAGCTGCCCCTCCCCGTTGCCACCCCAGGCCCACACCCGGCCCGTGTCGCTCAGGGCCAACGAGTGGTTGTTGCCCGCCGCCACGGCCGTCATGCCCGTGAGCCCCGCCACCTGCACCGGGTTCAGCCGCTGGGTGGTGCTCCCCTCCCCCAGCTGCCCCTGGGCGTTGTTGCCCCAGCTCCACACCGTCCCCGTCGGCAGCACGTACAGCGAGTGCCCCAACCCCGCCGCCAGGCGGTAGGGCATCCCCTGCACCGTGATGGGCGCCCCTCGCTGTCCCAGCGCCCCTTCATCCTCCCCCTCCCTCTCCCCACATCCCACCACCATCGAGGTCACGGCCAGAAGGAGCGTCACCAGCAGGCTCCTCGACAAGGTGCTCCCCATCATGCATCCCTCTCGTTCGTGCCTCGGTGACGGCGGATTCGAGGCAAGGCTTGCGTCATCCACACACAGCCCCCCCGTGCTTCACCCGGGTCCTGAAGACCCCGTTCCTGACTCCGCCAGTCAGGCAGTGAGCACACTCATATGCAGACAACCCTGACTTATAAGCAACTGGGTGACACACGACTCTCCAGGTGTCCCCCGTATCCCATGGGGAAGCCGCCAGCCTGGAATGCCGCGTCATCGCACCCGGAGCGACGTCAGACCCGCCTGCTCCGCTCCGTCAGGCGCGGTGCGGAAGACACCCCTCGAACCCGGTTGGCCCCCTCATGACCGTCGATCCCTCCCGCCGACAAGCCGCGCTGGAAGCGCTCGCCCTGGATGACGACGCACTGCTCCGCGCCTGCGAGGTGGAGTTCTTCATCGCCTCCGGCCCGGGCGGCCAGCACCGCAACACCACCGCCAGTGGTGTCCGCCTGACCCACCCGCCCACGGGCCTGTCCGTCACCGGCACCGAGCGCCGCAGCCAGTCGCAGAACAAGGGCGCCGCGCTCGAGCGCCTGCGCGAGGGCCTCCAGGTCCTCACCTACGTGCCCAAGAAACGCCACAAGACGAAACCCACCAAGGGCTCGCAGCGGCGCCGTTTGGACACCAAGAAGCGCGAGGGCGAGAAGAAGGCCCAGCGCAGCAAGAAGGGACTCTGGTGATGAGCACCCCCACGTTGGAAGACGCCATCGCCCTGGCCGTGGAGGCCCACCGGGGCCAGCGCGACAAGGCCGGACAGACGTACATCCTCCACCCCCTGCGCGTGATGATGCGCCTGGAGACGGACACGGAGCGCATGGTGGCCGTGCTGCACGACGTGGTGGAGGACTCGCCCTGGACGCTGGAGCGGCTGCGCGGGCTCGGCTACCCCGAGGAGGTGCTGAGCGCGCTGGACTGCCTGACCAAGCGCGAGGGCGAGACGTACGAGGCCTTCATCGAGCGCGTCCTCCCCCACCCCCTCGCGCGCCGGGTGAAGCGGGCGGACCTGGAGGACAACATGGACGTGCGGCGGCTGCCGGCCGTCACGGCCAGGGACGCGGAGCGGCTGGCCCGCTACCGCGCCGCCTGGGCCCGGCTCCAGGAGGGGTGAGGCGCCCTGCTACCAGGACCCTCCTACCAGGACACTTCCAGCGCGATGCTCAGGTCTCCCGTCTTGCGCGCGCTGATGTTCACGTTCTTCACGCCCAGCCGCTTGGCGATCGCCTGCGCCCCACCCACGTGGTAGGCGAGCGGCATGAAGGTGACCTCGATGGTGAGCACGCCCCGGTTCGTCCCGGGCCAGGTGAGCGCGGGCTTCCCGTACGTCGTCAGCACCCAGTAGAGCGTCTGCAGGGCGATCATGAACTGCTGGGGCGTGCTCCCGGCCTGCTGCAGCGCCGTGCGCCCCACCGGCGTCTCCATGTAGCTGGAGCCCGCCTTGAAGCCGATCTGCCGCAGCACCTCCTCGTAGCTGCCCAGCTTGGTGCTCATCGAGCGCGCCGCGGCGGAGAGCAACAGCAGCAGCGAGCGCGTGGGGTAGTTGAAGAACTCCACGAAGGACTTCTCGCCGCTGGCCGCCAGGCAGCGCTGCACCACCGCCTCGTCCCCGCCGAGCTCCCGCACCACCCGCAGCAGCGAGGAGAACAGGAAGCCCCGCGTGGTGTGCTGAGGCGTCGCCAGGCTCAACCGCTGCTGGAGATCCTGCTCCGCGTCCTGCGCGGTGTCGTTGCCTGGATTCGACTCAGTACCCATACCGTGTGTCCAGCGGCCTCCGGCCTGGTGCGTGCCGCCGGGGCCCCGGATACTACAACGGTTCATTCGAGGACACTGCTTCGGCCCCAAAGCAGACGGCCCGGCGCGCCGCGAAGGGCACGCCGGGCCGCCTGGATGGGAAGCGTGGAAGTGTGAAGCCTACACGCGACTACGCCTTGGCCAGCTGGCGCATGACGTAGAGCAGGATGCCGCCGTGGCGGTAGTAGTCGAGCTCGTTGGGCGTGTCGATGCGGCACAGGGCGGTGAACTCCTTGGTGCCGCCCTCGCCGGTGGCCTTCACGGTGAGCTTCTTCTGGGGGGCCAGGTCCGTGGAGATGCCGGTGATCTCGAACGTCTCGTGGCCGGTGAGGCCGAGGCTCTGCGCGTCCTGGCCCGCCTCGAACTGCAGGGGCAGCACGCCCATGCCGATGAGGTTGGAGCGGTGGATGCGCTCGAAGCTCTTGGCGATGACGGCCTTGATGCCCAGCATGGCCGTGCCCTTGGCGGCCCAGTCCCGGCTGGAGCCCGTGCCGTACTCGGCGCCGGCGAGCACCACCAGCGCGGTGCCCTCCTGCTGGTACTTCATGGAGGCGTCGTAGATGCTCATCCGCTCGCGGGTGGGGATGTGGACGGTGACGCCCCCCTCCACGCCGGGCACCAGCAGGTTCTTCAGGCGGATGTTGGCGAAGGTGCCGCGCACCATCACCTCGTGGTTGCCGCGGCGCGCGCCGTAGGAGTTGAAGTCCTTGGGCTGCACGCCCTGGTCCATGAGGTACCTGGCCGCGGGGCTCGTCTTGGCGATGTTGCCGGCGGGGGAGATGTGGTCCGTGGTGACGGAGTCACCCAGCAGCGCGAGCACCCGGGCGGACTTGATGTCGACGAGCGGCTTGGGCTCGGCCGGGATGTTCTCCAGGAAGGTGGGCTTGCGCACGTAGGTGGACTTGGGGTCCCACTTGAACGTGTTGCCGCCCCCGGACTGGAGCGCCTGCCAGAGCTGGTCGCCCTCCATGGCGCGCGAGTACTGGGTGCGGAACTGCTCGGGCTTCACCGCGGACTTGATGAACTGGCCAATCTCCTCGGTGGTGGGCCAGATGTCCTTGAGGAACACGGGGCGGCCGTTGCGGTCGGTGCCGATGGGCTCGGTGTCCAGGTCCTTGCCCACCTCACCGGCGAGCGCGTAGGCCACCACGAGCGGCGGGGAGGCCAGGTAGTTCATGCGCACGTGCGGGTTGATGCGGCCCTCGAAGTTGCGGTTGCCGCTGAGCACCGCGGCCACCACCAGGTCGCCCGAGGTGACGGCGTCGGCGACGGGGTCCGGCAGGGGGCCCGAGTTGCCGATGCAGGTGGCGCAGCCGTAGCCCACCACGTGGAAGCCGAGCGCCTCCAGGTAGGGCATGAGGCCGGCCTCCTTGAGGTAGTCCGTCACCACGCGGCTGCCCGGGGCGAGGCTCGTCTTCACCCAGGGCTTCACGTTGATGCCGCGCTCCACCGCCTTCTTGGCCAGCAGGCCCGCGCCCAGGAGCACCGCCGGGTTGGAGGTGTTGGTGCACGAGGTGATGGAGGCGATGACGACGGCGCCGTGGCCCAGCTCGTAGCTCTGGTTGCCGGCCTTCACGGTGACGGTCTGCTCGAGGCGCTCGGGGGGCACCGGGGCCGCGGGGGCCTTGGCCTTGCCACCGCCCTCGTCGTCCTCGCCCTTGCTCTTGCCGGCGGCCAGCATCTCCACGAGCGACTTCTCGTAGGCGCCCTTCATGTCCTTGAGCGTGACGCGGTCCTGCGGGCGCTTGGGGCCGGCGAGGCTGGGCACCACGGTGGACAGGTCCAGCTCCAGCGTGTCGCTGAAGACGGGGTCCGGGGTGTTGGCGGTGTGGAAGAGGCCCTGCTCCTTGAAGTAGGCCTCGGCCAGGGCGACGAGCTCCTCGGGACGGCCGGTGAAGCGCAGGTAGTTGAGGCTCTCCTGGTCCACCGGGAAGAAGCCGATGGTGGCCCCGTACTCGGGGGCCATGTTGGCGATGGTGGCGCGGTCCGGCAGCGACAGGCTCTGCAGGCCGTTGCCGTAGAACTCGACGAACTTGCCCACCACGCCCTTCTTGCGCAGCATCTGCGTGACGGTGAGCACCAGGTCCGTCGCGGTGGCGCCCGCGGGCAGCTTGCCCGTCAGCTTGAAGCCCACCACCTGCGGAATCAGCATCGTAATCGGCTGGCCGAGCATGGAGGCCTCGGCCTCGATGCCGCCCACGCCCCAGCCCACCACGCCCAGGCCGTTGACCATGGTGGTGTGGGAGTCAGTGCCCACCAGCGAGTCCGGGCACACCACGTTGCCCTGACGGAAGGCCACCTGGGCCAGGTACTCCAGGTTCACCTGGTGGCAGATGCCCACGTCCGGGGGCACCACGCGGAAGTTCTTGAAGGCGTTCTGGCCCCAGCGCAGGAAGGCGTAGCGCTCCTGGTTGCGCTCGAACTCCAGCTCCGCGTTGGCGCGGAAGGCGTCCGTGGTGCCGAACACGTCCACCTGGAAGGAGTGGTCGATGACCAGGTCCGCCGGGTTGCGCGGGTTGATCTTCGCGGGGTCTCCCCCCATGGCGGCGAGCGCCTCGCGCATGGCGGCCAGGTCCACCACCGCGGGCACACCGGTGAAGTCCTGCAGCAGCACGCGCGCCGGGTGGAAGGAGATTTCCGTGTCCGGCTCGGCCTTGGGGTTCCAGGCGAGCATCTTCTCCACGTGCTCGCGCTTCACCACGCGGCCATCCTCGTGGCGCAGCAGGTTCTCGAGCAGGATCTTCAGCGAGAAGGGCAGGCGGGCCACGGACGCGTGGTCCTTGCCCACCTTCGCGAGGCTGTAGAAGTCGTACGTGGCCGAGCCGACCTTGAGCTGGCTCTTGCTCTTGAAACTGTCCGTCATGTGAGTGCCGTCCTTCCGTCCGCTGGAAATCTCCGGGGGTCTTCTAGGCCCCCCGAAAGCGGCTTGCAAAAGGATCTTGCGGGCACTGCCAGGAGCGGACGGTCCGGGCGGGATTCACTGGCCGTGAGGGCCCCCCGGTGGGAGGCCCGGCTACCGTTCCCCGAGCATCCGGGCGGTGCGCTGGAGGCGCTCGGTCCCGATCTTCAACAGCGCGTCGCGCATGCCCGGCTGGCTGAAGATGTGGCGCTCGAAGGCGGAGCGCTCCAGCCGCAGCAGCACGCAGGGGACGTCCGTGCGCACCATGGCCGTCACCGGCTTGTCCATGAGCAGGGAGATCTCCCCGAAGACGTCCCCCTCGCGCAGCACCGGGTAGGGCGTCTCCTGCCCGTCCGGGTGCATGTGGAAGGGCGTGCACCGGCCGCGCAGCAGCAGGTAGAGGGCATCCCCCAGGGTGCCGGCGGTGAGCAGGGTGGTGCCCGCCGGTACCCGCTGGAGCTGGAATTCCCGGGCCAGCGCCCGCCGCTGCTCCAGACGGAGCGGGGAGAAGATGGGGTGGGTGCGCAGCAGGTTGTCCGCCGCGCGCTTGCGGCAGAAGGCCTGCACCACGCGCTCCAGCAGGGGGTGCTTCCGGGAGAGCTCCGCCATCCGCGCCCGCGTCAGCTCCAACAGCACCGAGGGCGCCGACGGCATCACGGTGCTCAACCGGGGCCCCTCGGTGATGAGGGCCATCTCCCCGAAGACGGCGCCCTCCACCACCGGCCCCTCCTGCGGCCCCCTGCCCTCCAGCAGCCGCCAGACGTCTCCCCGCCCCTCCACCATGAAGAACATGGAGGCGCCCGGGTCCCCCTCGCGCATCACCGGCTGGCTGGAGGCATACGTGCGCACGTCCACCGCCTCCAGCAGGGCCACGAAGGCATCCCGGCACAGCATGGAGAAGAGGGGCACCGCCACCGGATCCTCCCGCTCCGGGAGGAGCTCGAGCTCGGCGGAGACCTGGTCCGCCGCGCCCGGCTCGGGCCGCACCGGGTAGCGCGCGTAGAGGTTGGCGATGAAGGCCTGCGTGCGCGTGTGCTGGGGCTCCAGCCGCAGCAGCTCCTTGCACGCGACGATGGCGCGCAGCAGCTGGCTGCCCTGCGCCCAGGCCCGGGCGAGCGCCTCGAAGCCCGCCGCGGCCTCCTCGGGGTGGCCCTGCTGCTCCAGCTTCCGCAGCTCGGCCAGGGCCTGCTCCACCCGCCCACCGGCGGCCAGTCGTGCGGCCAGTTCCCTCGGCCGCAGAAGGGTATCGGCTCCGTCAATCACCGTGCTCACGCTCACAGGCGGCGCACGCTACCACCGAGCCGGCCTCAAACGGATGGAAGCGTCTGTCCGCCAGCCAACGCTGGGGCGAACAGGTCTCCCACCTCGTCCAGGCGCCGTCGAACGTTGTCCAGGGTGAAGCGCGTGGGATTGAGCTTCGGCGTCACCTCGGACCAGGCCAGCGGCGTGGACACGGGCGCGTGGGGCAGGGCCCGGAGGGAGTACGGCGCCACCACCGTCTTGCCCCAGGCGTTCTGCCCCGCGTCCAGGTACAGCCGGCCCCCGCGCCGCTCCTTGGAGCGCTCGACGGTGGCCAGCCGCGGGTGCTCGGCGGCGAGCGCCTCGAAGGCCTTGTGGGCGAAGGCCCCCGCCCGCGCGTAGGTGTGCCCGGGCGCGAGCGGCACCAGCACGTGCAGGCCCCGCTTGCCGGACGTCTTGGGCACGCTCGTCAGCCCCAGCGCCTCCAGGTGGCGCCGCAGCGAGGTGGCCAGCTGGATGAGGTCATCGAACCTGGAAGAGGGTGGGGAAGCGCGAGGAGAGATCATTCCCATTGCGCGACCGCAGGGCGATGCGGCCGCGTACTTCACCTCGAAGCGCCAGCCGGCGCCGGCGGTGGCCTCCACCTGGGCCAGCGTGGCGAGCATGGGCGGCCACACCTCGCCGAGCAGCGCCTCGGGCGTGCGGGCACTCCCCTTCGCGCGAGAGGGACGGGAGGCGCGCACGGGTTTCGCCGGGGCACGTGGGGCGGCGGTGCGCCGGGTGCGGCGGGCGGGCCCGCGGGTGGCGCGCTGGCCGGACTTCACGGACTCGGGGTGCTCCCCGGTGACGTCGTAGCCGGGCCGCTCGGTGCCATCCTTGGCCTTGAAGCACAGCCACTGGGCCTTCTTGCCCATGGGGCTCGTGCGGATGAGGTGCCACCCGCCCTCGAGCTTGTGCCCCCGCAGCACCACGTGCAGCCGGCCGCGCGCGCGCTGCTCGGAGGCATGGCCCGGCGGCACGGTGTCGAAGGTGCCCTCTTCCCACAGGAGCGAGTCGCCGGCTCCATAGGCCCCATCGGGGATGCGGCCCTCGAAGGTGGCGTAGGCCAGGGGGTGGTCCCCGGTCTGGACGGCGAGCCGTTTGTCGGCCGGGTCGTAGCTGGGGCCCTTGGGAATGGCCCAGCTCACCAGCACGCCGTCGATCTCCAGCCGCAGGTCATAGTGCAGCCGGGTGGCGTCGTGCTTGTGCACCACGAAGAGGGGGCCGCCCGCACCGCGCGGAGCCGGGACCTCCGGAGCGGGCTCCGAGGTGAGGGAGAAGTCACGCCTGGCGCGGTACGTCTTCAGGCGCGCACGAGCGGAAGTCTTGGATCGTCGCGAGGGCGCCATCCCCTCCAGGGTCGGCACGCTCGGCCCGCCTGGAAAAAGGCATCCGGGGCCCGCTTCCTCTACCCGGCCCGTCAAGCGGAGGGGATGGCTCGTGGAGTCGGCACGGCGGTGCACCCGGCGGAGGAAGACCCCCGCCCTCCTGAAGGGTAGGCAGGTCCGTTGGCTATCCTCCAGGGGGGTTGTGATTCCAACGGAGCGCCACGCAATGACGGAGAAGAACCACGCGCACCTGGATGGGAGGGCCCTCCTGGGACGGGAGCGGCGCTCCAGGGGTTGCAACTGCCTCCCACGTACTGACGGCGGCTCCGCAGATGGGCAACCAGGTGCCGTCAGGGCATTGGATGCGTCCCGTATCCTTATTCTTCAGGGTCGTTTCTCCAGGAGGAAAGGCCGGCACCATGACGAAAGAGGACCGAAGTTCTGGGGCGGGGAGGGCTTCCTGGGCTCCGTCTTGAGGTGGGATACGCGGGGGAGCCTTGGGGTGCGAGGCTCCCCCTGTTCGAAGACCCTCCGGGCTCTCTGGGTGACGAGCTATCTTCTCACCAGCATGAGCGCGGCCGGCGAGGAGTCGAGACGCGTGCGGATGACGCTCTCGGGCGAGGTGCACGCACGAGCCAAAGCCCTCGGTCCCCGCCTTGAGGACTGGAAAGGCGGCGTGCTCTCCCTCCAGGTGATGGACCCCGGCACCCTCGTGGTGGAGGCAGGCGATGAGGTTGTCGCCGCAGGCGAACTCAACTGGGGGGAAGGCACGCGGCTGTGGGTGGAGCCGCGCCGGGGCCATCCGCCCGCACCGCTGCCCCGGCTGGTGAGCCCCGAGCCGGGCCGGGAGGAGGTGGAGGTGGACGTCCCGGAGGAAGTGGGCGCCGGAGAGTTGCTCACCCTCACCTATGCGTGGGGCGGCAGGCACTCGGGCAAGCCCGCCCTGGTGCGCACCTGGCGCCTTCCCCCCACGGTGGAGATTCAACCCGAGTGGCTGGACGACGAGCACCTCGAGACGGAGGGCACGCCGGAGGACGGGGAGGACGACGCGCTCACCTTCCTCCCGGCCCGGGAGGCTTCCTTCCCCGTGCAAGTGGACCCGGAGCGGCCCGAGCTGCTCTGGGTGCCCGGGTACGCCTCGCGTGAGGAGATCGCCTCACGTCTCTTCGGGGAGGCCGCGGCGGCCGGCGCTTTCGACCTCGAGCCCCGAGCGCCCCCCTCCAGCGCTCTGGAGGGCGTCCCGGTCTGCGTGCGCGTACGCCACCCGCCAGCGCTCGTGCCTCAGTTACTCGCCGTCATGCGCAGTGCCCTGGAGGCGCAACTGGAGGCGGATGTCGCCTGGAGCCGCACCCAGCTCTCGGCGGGCGCCCCGGACAGGGCCGCGGCCGCCGCGCTCGTGGAACGCGGCCTGCGCTGGGCCCAGCGCTCGGACATTCCGGACGGGGCCGGGCGGAGCTACTTCGACCGCTACCTGCAGGCACTCGGCCCCTGGCGGGACGAGGACTGGCCCTCCCTCGGTGAAGCCGCCGAGCCCCTGCGCAAGGCCATCGCCCTGCGCTCCAGGCGCTTCCAGACGAGCTACAACGTCATGGATGGCTTGTCCGTCC
>NZ_DBNGVP010000148.1:0-18901 GCF_057119385.1 Archangium sp.
CTCGAGCTCTCGCGGGGACTCGCGTCCCATGGCCATCGCTCGGCTCCACACGCCCTTGAACCCCAAGTCCTCCCCATGCGCACGGCTTCGGGTCCGCGCTCCTGCCCACTCGACGTACCGAAGACCCTGATTTCTTCGCGTTCACGGACTCTATCGAACTGATTGAGAATACTCTCCGAGTTCGCTTCGATGCGTTCCCAGCCGAATATCTTGATAAAATATCAAAGTACGGAAACAATCTCCCGGATATTCAGCGAAATATACCCACTGCAATCATAGAATTGGAAGCACCCATAGAGGCTCCCAATTCGGAATCCCGCCTGTTCCCTGGACTACAGGGACGGCGCTTGCAGGAAGACCGCTGGTATAGACTAACAATCGGGCCAAAAGGTATTCCAGCGTATCGTTTCCGGGCACCACTGTACAACGATGCAGTTCCGGCTCCCGTCAAAGACATAGAGCACATCGATCATCGAAGCAAGCTGGCACATACGTTGATATTGGCCACAAGCCTTGATGACATTCCCGAGGCCGATCCAGACGAACTGACCGGTCGTCTAATGATGCACAGCACAGACCTTTCATGGGTTGCCGCATACAATGTCGGCCAGGGAAACTGCAACGCAATCTGCAATTCTCACGGGCAACCCATCATTTATTATGACTTCGGTGGAGGGTGCCTCCAAAACACCCCCACTTATCCAAACAACATTGGGTTCTGCTTCTCACAGAACCCAGTCATCATTCTTTCCCATTGGGACATGGATCACTGGATCTCCGCGAACAGGCACAACGAAGCCCAGGGTCTAAACTGGATTGCCCCACGCCAAAGAATGGGCATGAGTCACACTCAATTCGCTCGCCAACTTGGCAACAACCTTCACTTTTGGCCTAGCGCCCTAACACACGTCTCAACAGGACATCTTGACCTAGTCCACTGCAAAGGCAGCACCCGAAACGACTCGGGGCTAGCCTTGATAGTGCATCTTGGGGATAACACAGCACAGCGTTCCATCCTCCTATGCGGTGATGCAAATTACCGAAGAATCCCCCGCGTCCCATCACAACTCGTAGGAGTAGTTGCCAGCCATCATGGCGGGCACCAAAACGCGCTCCGACCACCTCGAGCCCAACCAAATCACAGCATCGTATATTCACACGGGCGAGGAAACAGTTACCACCACCCAAACAGCCGTGCAATCACTGCTCACGCAAGCGCTGGCTGGGTCTATACGCTCTATACCCCAAACGGGCATGCACTCGTTGGCAGCCCCCAAGCAACTCCTCCCAACTTACCGTGCTTCGGATCACACTGCACACTCCAACCACAACAATCTTAATCAGAATCCAAAGCACGAACCACTACACATAAAGACAGGCCGTACTCCTCCAGGTATTCCGTAGGGAGGTAGAACGCAATCGAACTCGTCGCCTCCGGACCGGGAGGGAAATGGGGGTGGTCGAACTGCCGACCGTGGTAGCGAACCTCATGGCCAGCAACCTCTTCCGCGCTTTCCGCCAAGCAAATGGTGCCGCCCACACGCTCAAGCACCTTCCGCCGGTTGAACTCCCAACCGTTGTCATCAAGTTCCTGCCATTCGCCCTCATCGTCGGCATACCAGCCGAGATCTTGTGGCCCTACCGCGTGGCGGTAGACCTCCACAGCACGCCACACGGCCTGAACAATCTCCTCGTGGGAGCACCGCATGTAGAAGGCGATACTGATGCACTCGGGGAGGAACAGAGAGCGTTCACCATCCTTGAAGAGCTGGTAGCGACGGATGCGAGGAGAGTGTTCACTCATCGCTGGACTCCAAGCTGGGGAGCGGGTCATCTCTCCTCCAAATGACTCCTTGCACAGCCGACGAATGGGGTAATGCCCACCAAACTCCGGCCGACAGCCAGACAGTCTCTCAAGTGCTCATTAACGAATGTGATACTCAAGCGCACTGAGCGAGCAGGATCTAAATCCAAGACAACCCCTATTTCGCAAAAACCGACAGAGTTCTGTCAGATTCTTGTCCTCAGTGACAAAGAAGTCAGCATAAGCAGCCGAGGATGCAATCATCATGTCCATGTGATGATTTGGGTGATACTTAAGCCTACGCAGTAGTGGATGTTGGCTGATGAGATCGGCAGGAACACTACTCCCGAGAATCAACACTTGAGCCATTGCCAAGTACGCACGCAGCGATTTGTAACGCTCAGTTCTTCTCAGAACCCAGACACATTCAGTAGGAGGCAACCCCATCGACTGCGTCAGGACACCCATCAACACAGTAGTATCAATATGTTCTGGACCAAAGTTCAGAAGCGACTCACCCAGTTCCCGGGCAGACCACTTCTTAGCGCGGTACTTCTGCATCCCTTCCTCGATTGCTCCTTTCCAGACATCGCGAGTCTCTGCTTTGTATTCACCAACTCTTGTTGACGCTTTTTTCAAGACAGAAAGAGCACTCCCTCCTGCCTTTATCACAGCAAGCTCACGAGCAATTTCTTTACGCTCCTGAATATTCAGCAATGGCGTCGAGGCAATTCGACCCTTAGCCTCTAACATGCAGATCACATTGCCTAGTTCCGCAACGTCAATTGCGGATCCAAGGCTGGCAAAGAGACGCTCAAGCCGCAGTGCCTTCTGGACGAGTTTCTCTCCGGAAACACCAGCAAATGCCTCATCAAGCGCTTCTCGGGCAATTAGAAAGCGCATCTTACTGCGACGTACCAATCCTGTGAATGCAGCTACCGCCTTGTCATTATCAATCGCCGCACTGAGGGATGAAGTATCTAGGAGCGCATCCATGGATATGCCCTACGAACGAATTCAAATGTAGCCCACCACAGAAGAAAACCCTGAAGTGAGCCAATCTAAACAGCCCACTTCAGGGTGTGGTTGCGACAAGTTGAATGATGTTCAAATTTGATGGCAGCACATCAAACAGGATTGGAGCAGCGGCAGGTGCACCGCCGCATCCAATTCACCCGCCGATGGGGGTGCTGGCCATCAGGCTCCGGCCGATGGACAGGATGCCGCCGATGATGAGCAGCAGCGCCCCGCCCACGCCGATGAGCGGCAGCAGGTAGCCGGGGTTGGGGCGCTTGCGGTTGATCACCAGCAGCGCGTGCGCGAGGCCCGCCGCCGCCAGCATCATCACCAGGTGGCCCCAGAACGCCGGGTAGAACTGCCAACCCGAACCCGGCAGCACGCCCAGCAGGATGATCCCCAGGAGGATCTGCGTGTCGAGGAGGCCAGCGAAGCTGGAGCCGATGATGCGCACGGACTTGTCCACGGGCCGCTTCGTGATGAGCCCGAAGGCGAAGTACGCGACGGCGATCAGCCCCATCAGCAGCACGAGGTAGCGCAGCCCGGAGTGGGCGTAATAGAGCATTTTCATGGCCGCGCTTCCTAGCGCCCCCCAGGCCGGGAGGCGAGCCTTTACGTCGGATCCGGCTTCGGGGTGCTCCTCGAGCTCGGCGGCAACGTGGGCGGCGCGAGCACCTCGGGCCCGGGCAGCTCGCCCGTCAGGCTCTTCAAGAAGGCCACGATGTCGTCCACCTCGGCGTCACTGAAGGTCATGCCCAGCTGGTGCCTGGCCATCAGCCGCACCGCCTGGGGCAGCTCCTTCACCGAGCCATCGTGGAACCAGGGGCCCGTCTTCTCCACGTTGCGCAGCGTGGGCACGCGGAACTTGTGCAGATCCTCCTCGTTCTTCGTCACCTCGAAGCGGCCCTTGTCCCCGGTGGGGTACTCCTCGATGAGGCCCAGCTTCTGGAAGGAGGTGCCGCCCACCGACGGGCCGTTGTGGCACGTGGTGCAGCCCGAGGCGGCGAACAGCTCCAGCCCGCGCCGCTCCTGCTCGGTGAGGGCGCTCTCGTCCCCCGCGAGGAACTTGTCGAAGCGCGACGTGGTGAGGAGCTTGCGCTCGAAGGCGGCGATGGCCCGCGCGGCGTTCATCACGCTCACCGGCTTCCTCTGGCCGGGGAAGGCCTCCTTGAAGCCCTTCACGTACTGCGGAATGGAGTTGAGCGTGGCCAGCACGCGCTTCTCGTCCGGCATGGCCATCTCCACCGGGTTCATCATCGGCCCCGCGGCCTGCTCCTCGAGCGTCGCGGCGCGGCCATCCCAGAACTGCGCGATGTGGCCCGCGGCGTGGAACACGGTGGGCGCGTTGCGCGTGCCCTTCTGGCCCTTGTGCCCCTCGGAGGTGGGCTTGCCGTCCACGCCGAAGGTGGCCAGGTCATGGCAGCTGTTGCACGAGATGTCGTGGTTCTTCGACAGGCGGTTCTCGAAGAAGAGCAGGCGCCCCAGGGCGATCTGTGACGCGGTGTCCCGCGGCGTCTCGGCCTTCACGGCGGCGGACGGGCGGAAGAAGGAGACGAGCTTCTCGTGGCTCATCTTCGGCTTCGGCGGCTCCGCGGGTACCGGCGCGGGCTCTGGCGCGGGCGCCGGGGCCGCCGCGGCGGTGGTGGGCTTGGACTCGGGCGGAGGGGACTCCTTGCTGCACGAGGAAGAGAAGGCGCCCAGGGATACCAATCCGACGCCGAGCAAGAGCCGATTCCGCATCATCACCAACAACCTCCCAGGAGGAGCATGACCGAGCCATTCCTACCATCACCCGGCCCCCCTTGGGGATGACCCCCCGCGCTCACCGACATCGTCAGCAGGGGCCTCCTCCCGCCCGCCAGCCCTCCCCCGCTCCCCTGCTCGGTGGGCGCCCCGCCATCGCGCTGGAAGAAGAGCCGATCCACCGCCCAGGACAGGCCCAGCCCGGTGGCCGTCCCCAGCACGTCCCACGTCAGGTCCTTGAAGGAGAAGAAGCTGCCGCGCCCCGCGTCGTAGAGTTCCTTCGCCACCCCCGCGCCGAGCGCCACGCCCGCGCCGGTGAGCCACCGCGCCTCGGGGGCCTCGAAGAGCAGCGCGCCCCCGGCATACCCCGCGCCGGCCAGGCCCACGCTGACGCCGTAGTGCAGCGCCTTGTCCTGCCCGAACCAGTCGTCCAGGGCGGGAATCTCGGGCTCCTCGCCCCGGGCGGAGAGGGGGACGAGCAACGACAGACACAACACGGCCAGGAGGGTTTCACGGGCGGTCATAGGACGTGCCATGACACCACCCCGGAGGGCCCCGCGTCAGCGCCCGGCGTCCGATTTCGAGACGCGCGGCCCGCTTGCACGTATGCTCACGATCCGTGACCCGTCCCGGTACCTCCCTCTTCGACCTCCGCAAGCCCTCGTCCCGTCATCCCGGACTCGACGGCGCACGAGGTTTGGCCGTGGTGGCGATGGTGTTGGGGCACACGCTGGACGCGCTGCTCGCGCCGGAGATGCGCGCCAACGCGTGGGTGCAGCGGTACTGGGAGCTGCGCGGCATCACCGCGCCCCTCTTCCTGCTGGTGGCCGGCTTCGCGGTGGTGGCGGCGCTCGGCACCTCGCAGGAGAGCGCGGGCCAGTCCTTCGGCCGCCGGGCGCGGCGCGCGCTGCTGCTGCTCTTCCTCGGCTACCTGGTGCACTGGCCGGGCTGGGACACCGTGCATGCGCTCGGCTGGGGCGAGCCGGTGCGCTCGCTCGTCTTCACCTTCGACGCCCTGCAGAGCATCGCGGTGAGCCTGCTGGTGGGCGCGGCGGTGCTGGTGCTGGCGCGCGGCACCTGGACGCGGGCCGTGGTGCTCGCCGTGCTCGCCGTGGGCATCCCCCTGGCGAGCACCTGGATGTGGAGCGCCGCCACGGGCTGGCCCGTGGAGCTGCGCCAGGCGGTGGGCATGCCGGGCGCGCGCTTCCCCCTCTTCCCCTGGGCGGGCTTCTTCTTCGCCGGGGCGCTCGCGGCCCACCTGCTGCGCCTGCTGCGGCCCGGCTGGCCCCAGGGCCTCGCCCTGCTGGCGCTCGGCGGGGGCCTGCTGCTGCTGACGCGCCGGCTGCCCTCGGACTGGAGCCCCACCAGCGCCTGGCTCGTGGGCTTCCGCGTGGGCCAGGGTCTGCTGGTGCTGGGCGCCATCAACCTGGTGCCCCGCTTCCTCTCCGGGCTGCTGGCCCCCCTGGGCCGCTCCTCCCTCTGGCTCTACGTGCTGCACCTGCCGGTGGTGTACGGCTGGGCGGGGACGGCGGGCCTCGCCGGACGCGTGGGCCCCACCCTCGGCCTGCTGCCCGCCCTGGGCGTGGGCCTCGGGCTGCTCGCGGTGTGCTTCGCCATCGCCCGCCTCTGGCAGGTGGTGCGCGGCGAGCAGCGCTCCGCCTCCGACTCCACGACGTGGCGCGCCCGCCCCGTCCCCATGAGCAACACCGGCCTCCGCTCCGGCCAGCGCATCTGACAGGGGATTTACTTCCACCCGGAGCACGGGTACATGCCGTACCGCTTCACTCCCAGGCAGTCCAAGCGAGGAAACATGCACCTGTTGCGCAAGCTGTCCGCCGTTGCCGTCCTCTGCGTTGCCACCACGGGCCTCTCCGGTTGCGCGGGCATCGCCTTCCCTGGCGCCATCGGCTTCTCCAGCCTGTACACCAACACCACTGGTAACAACTTCGTGAACGAGCAGACCAAGCTGGGCTCCAAGTCCGGCGAGGGCTGTGTGACGTCCATCCTCGGCCTCATCACCACCGGCGACGCCGGCGTGCACGAGACGGCCCGCAAGGCCAACATCAACCGCGTCACCCACATCGACTACCGCTTCGAGAACATCCTCGGCTTCTACGCCAAGTACTGCGCCATCGTTTACGGCGAGTAGCAATTCCCCGGTGCCGCGTCCCCGCCCACGAGGCCGAGGGACGCGGCGTCCCGCCCGGCCGAGGGTCCTTGCCCCGGGGCGTCATGCCGCACCGCGTTTCCCCCAGGCCCCGAGGCTGCTACCTTTCATGGGCTTCCGGCCCACTCCCCCACCCGGACCCGAAGGGGTCCTGGCCGTGGAGCTCAGTGAGAGAGCAGACCCCATGAAACTCAAGACCTTCGTTCGACCCCTCCTCCTGGTCGCCGCGACCGCGGGCGCCGCTGCCTTCGCGCAGGCGGCCAGGCCGGCCGCTCCGGCCGCTCCGGCCGCTCCCGCAGCCACCCAGAAGGCCGTCATCGACCGCGCCCTGCTCACCGTCTTCAAGGCGCTGCCGGCCCGTTTCGAGGACCCCAAGAACCCCATCACCCCGGAGAAGGTGGAGCTGGGGCGCATGCTGTACTTCGAGAACCGCCTCTCGAAGAACCATGACGTGTCCTGCAACAGCTGCCACGACCTGAACAAGTACGGCGTGGATGGCAAGCCCTTCTCGCCGGGCCACAAGAAGCAGCTGGGCGGCCGCAACTCGCCCACCGTGTACAACGCCGGTGGCCACGTCCTGCAGTTCTGGGATGGCCGCGCCCCCAACCTCGAGGAGCAGGCCAAGGGCCCCATCCTCAACCCCGTCGAGATGGCCATGCCCAGCGAGGCGCGCGTCATCGAGACGCTCAAGTCCATCCCCGGCTACGTGACGGCCTTCCAGAAGGCCTTCCCGGGCGAGGCCGACCCGGTGACGTACAACAACGTGGGCCTGGCCATCGGCGCCTTCGAGCGCCAGCTCGTCACGCCCTCGCGCTTCGACAAGTACCTGGCCGGTGACGAGACCGCCCTCAACGACGCGGAGAAGATGGGCCTGAAGAAGTACCTGGAGCAGGGCTGCCAGACCTGCCACAACGGCCCCGCCATCGGCGGCTCGCTGCAGAAGCTGGGCCTGGTGATGCCCTACCCGTCCAAGGACCAGGGCCGCTTCGATCTCACGAAGAAGGAGTCGGACCGGATGATCTTCCGCGTCCCCACCCTGCGCAACGTGACCAAGACGGCGCCCTACTTCCACGACGGCTCGGTGAAGGACCTGCAGACGGCCGTGAAGCTCATGGCCCAGCACCAGTTCGGCAAGCAGATCAGCGACGAGGACACGAAGCACATCGTGACGTTCCTCGACTCGCTCACCGGCGAGCTGCCCAAGAGCTACATCGCCAAACCGAAGCTGCCGGCCAGCGGCCCGAAGACGCCGAAGCCGGATCCGTCGTAATCCCGTGAAGCACCCGCCCGGCGGGGGTGGCTACGACGCCATCCGCTGCCGGGACGGAGGCTCGGTGGCCCGGCCGCGCTCGTCGAGGGCCCGGACCACCGCCTCCAGGGCCACGATGCGCCGCCCGGCGCGCCCCGGAGCCCACTGCTCGGGAAGCCGCGAGCCCAACAGCTCCGCCCCGTGCTCCACCCCCCCAGGCTTGCTCTTGAGCGCCCGCGCGCACGCGAGCCGCACGTTGAGCGCCTCGGGCACGGGGAAGCCGTCGCGGCGCAGCAGCTCCAACGCGAACGTCGTCCACACCGCGAGCTTGTCGCCCGGGCGCAGGAAGGCCTGGAAGCGCGCGAGTCCCGACTCCAGCGGCTCGCCCGCCCGGAGCGTCTCCTCCGGCAATTCCACGTGCAGACACGTGCTGCGCGCCAGCGGCTGGCGCGGGGCGAGCACGGCATGGAAGCGCTCTCCCGTGGCCGGGCGCAGGGCCACGAGGTGCACCAGCTCCGAGGGCAGGGCCTGCTCCGCGGGGTGGGCGTTGGCCTCGGCGTAGAGCAGCACGAGGTGCTCGAAGTTCTCCGCGAGGGTGCGCAGCTCCAGCGGCGGCTGCCACGCGGACTTGTAGAGGCGCCGGCGAGGCGGCTCCGTCCGGCTGTCCTGGCGGTCCAGCTGCGTGTCCACCATGAACTCGAAGGGGTTGAGCAGGGTGTCGAAGCGCTCCTGGTGGCCCTCGAGGGCGCCCAGCACCTCCACCACGGCCTCGATGGTGGAGACGCAGTGCTCGGCCGGCTCGGCGCGGATGCGGTAGTTGCTCGGGCGGCGCGGGACGAAGCCGATGCGCGGCAGGCCAGCCAGGAGCGGGTTCGTCTTCACCAGCTTGCGCGCCAGGGGCCAGGTGCCGTCCACGACGATGAGCGTCTCGGGAGGGTGGAGGCGCGCCTCCTCGAGGGGGATGGCCTCCTCGCCCGGGAAGAGGACGGCGACGCGCTCGGGGTGGGCGGCGAGCGCCTCGAGCCGGGCATGGCCGGAGAAGTCCACGCCCACGTGGAGCTCGGAGTTGGGAAGGGACAGGTGCGCCATGCGGGCCGTGCCGATGGCCACCCGCCGCTCACGGGGGTGCTGCAGGAAGACGACGCGCGTGCGCGAGTCCACCTGGGGCACGCGCGCGCAATAGCACGTGGACTGGGGACGCAGGCAGCGGAGACAGAGGGAGCGCACCCCGCCGCTTTAACGGGACCCCGGGGGGGCCGGCAAGGACTGGCGGCGAGAAGGTGGGCCCGGGAGGCCCGGTGTGCCCGGCTGCCTGGAGGGGGACGGGGGAGATGGGGGCTCGGTCAGTCCAGGAAGCGGCGCTCCCAGCGGAGCATGTCCTCGGTGGCCGGGTAGAAGTCATCCATGTCACTGCGATACAGATAGGGCGCGAGGATCCGGGCGAGCGCGCGGTGCAGGGGAAGTGTCTGGCCCGCCTCCACGTCCCCGACCTCTGGTTGCGCTCCCAGGGTGATGAGCACCCGGTCTCCGCGCATCTCCTGGAGGGTGATTCCCGGGAGTCCCAGGTGCGCGCGCAGACCGGGCACGCCGCCGAGCTTCCCGAGCACGGGCTCCCCGAGGAAGTTCATCCAGTGCACCCCATCCACCCAGGTATTCATGCGAAGGCTCGCCCTGCTCGAGGCGAGGTGCACTCCCGGATAGCGCGGTTGGATGAGCGGGAGGGCCTCGCCAAAATGCCAGCCGTCCGAACACAGGACGAAGTCCACATACCCCGAGTTGAAGGGGAGTTCCGCAGCCAGTTCGAGGGCCAGGGCTCGGACCCGGTCCGCGCCCCGTTCCACCAGGAACGCCGTGGGTAGCCGCACATACAGGACGCTCACACCGTCCTTTTGCTCTGGCCAGGGAGAGGGCCAGACATCCAACCCTCTATAGTGCACACGCAGATCATCCACTTCCGTGGATTGGCCATCCAACACCAGATAGGCCGACATGTCTGGCTCCGGCTTCAATGTTCGCATGCGAAGCCTTTCCCATCCGGAGTCGTCGAGTGGATCGAGTTGTCCCTCACCCGCATCATACCAGGCGAGTTGGTGGGGATGTATCCATTCACGAATGATTTGGAGAGCCCGCAGGACGGCGGGAGCGATTCGCTCGTTGGGGTGCTGCATGTAGAAGGTCATGAGCAAGGCACCGCTCGCGACCAACCGGCCGTGCTCGGAGTAGTGCCGCAATCTCGGGTATCGCATGGACAGTGTTTCTCCTAATCCTCTCGTACGACTCCCTGCCGTGGAGAGACCAGCCGTGGCTTTACTCGAGTTGCACGCATATAGACCCCACCCTGCATCTCATCATCCCAACGCCCCCCCTTGTACCTCTCCCATCGTGCGTTGTTGGTCTCGGGACAAGGAAACTTGAGATCGTACACCTGGACGATGAAGCCCTTCTCGTCCATGAGGACGATATCCGGCTCGATGGTGCCCAACAGTCCCTTCCAGCCATGCTTCAACACAATCTGCTTCACCTGCTCTTCATTCAAGAATTTCCACGTCCCAGTCCACTCTTCGAGTTGAAAGCGAGGATGGAGCAGGTAGCGCTTGGGTAGCAGCTTGTCCAACGCCTCGCGCAGGCACGGCCAGGACTCCTCGTGCTTGAAGAGCCCCAGGTACGCGGCCCACGTCGTCTTCTCGCCCACCTTCACCTGCTGGCAGATTTCCCAGCTCGGGCTCCGGCCGTTGAAGTGGTAGTCGTTGACCTTCTGGTCCGCCCGTCGCACACACTGCTCGATGGCCCGCTCCACCTTCGCGAGCAGGTCCGTGGCCAGGGCCACGCCCCTGCGCTCGGCTGAGTTGATCTGGGGCATCATCGCCCCTGTCATGGCCACCACCGTGGCGCCAGCGGTGATCTTCATGGCGGTGGAGACGGAGCGCTGTGCCGTCTCGGCCACCTGCGCCATTTCGGATGACCCGGTGCACTGTTCCCACTGGCCGGGGTTCTTCTTGAGGCAGCACTCGGGCGTCAGATCCCGTGGACCGCACTCCCCCACCACCTCCACCGAGTCCAGTTCCGAAAGGCATCCCGCCTTGTGGACGGCCAGGAGGACCAGACCCGAGAGAAGCCTGCTCTTCGCGCGAAGGAGCATGAAACCCATGGTAGCTTGAAGCGACACCATGAGCACATCGACCGGGGACGGACAGGAGCGTCCAGAGCTTGGGACGCCTCCGCAGGAGGCTGGCGCGGGAACACGACGATGGCCTCGCCGCCGATTGCTCCGCTGGGCCCTGGGACTGGTGCCCGCCGCGATGGGTGGTGGCTGGGCCACATTCCGGTGGCTCGACGAGCGCGAGCGGCGCATGCAAGAGGAGGAACTGGGGCCGGAGGACGGGTGGGAAGTCGAGGGAGGGCGCGTCCTGAAAGGGGGACCCGAGAAACACAGCAAGAGCCCGGAAGCCCGCGCCGCGGAGCTGGCCCAGGAGGCCGCCTGGTATTCTTTCGCGGGCCACCCGAGCGCCAGCATCACCGCGAACCTAGCACTCGAGGTGTATCCGTCCTCCGCGCCAGCCCGGTTGGTGAGGGCCTGTTGGTGCATGCAGGAAAACCGGTGGGACCTGGTGCGGGAGGACCTCACGGCGCCCTCCCTCCGAGACACTCCAGAGGCACGTCTGTTGTTGGAATTCGCTGATCGCCAACCTCGCGCGGCCGATTGGCGCCATGCCTTCTTCGACTCCTGGAAGGCCCTCGGACAGCCGGATTTCCGCAAGAGCCCCCTGCTCCCCGCTCCCATCGAGTGGAATCACCTCAATTCAAACCAAATCACCTGGCTCCCGCCTGGCGAGGACTGGCTCTTCCCCATCGGGGTCCTGTCTCCAGACTCGGCGAAGGGCCGGGAATCGTGGATGCGCGAGCAGGTTCTCTCCTCCCAGTCGGTGCCCCTGCTCCTGGCCCTGCGCGAACAACTGCTCTCCCTCGAAGACGAGGCGCCACTCCGCCAGGCCTGTCTGGCCTCGGTGGAGGAGCGGCTCGGCCAGCTCGCGGGGCCCACGCCCCGTACCCTCCAGCTCGCCCTCGTCCCCTTCCTGTCGGGCACCTCGCGCTCGGCGCCCTTCGAGCGGCGGGAGTTGGAGGCACTCGAGACACTCGCCGTGCTGCGCGAGTGGAAGCAGCCCTCCAGCGAGGAGGTCTTCCGGGAGATGCGAGTGCATACGGACATGCTGCATGGCCCCGCCCACCATGCCTGGGTGCTGACGTGCATGGCCCAGGCCACGTCCCATGGCACGTGGCTCCTGCAGCGTGCCAGGGCCAGCAAGGCGCACCTGACCGAGGACGAGCTGCGATGGCTGGGACGGCTTCTGTACCAAGTGGGAGCGCGCCTGCGTGAGCAGCGCTCCCGTCTGGAGCTGGAGATGGGGCTGCGGCTCCAGATGTTCGGCTCCGAGCTGATGCAGCACGTCCCCACCCGCGAGGAGTGCATCGCCGCCTGGATTCAACTGGGCAACTGGGAGGATGCCGTGAAGAAGGCGGCCTATGACCGTTGGCCCATCGGCCCGCTGCGCGAGGAGTCCTGCGAGCACCGGGCCCGGAACGAGCTCGCGTGGATGCAAGCCTTCGCGGGCAGGGGCCAGCTGCCCTGAGCTACCGTGGCTGTCTTGCTTTGACGAGCCCCTGCTCCCGCAGGAAGGCCACGGTCTTCTCCACGCCCTCGGCGAGCGGCGTTGGCTTGAAGCCCAGCTCACGCTGGGCCTTGCTCGCATCCACGCGCACGTCCCACAGCAGGAAGGACAACTGCCCCGACGCGATGAGCGGTGTGAAGCCAAACATCCTCGCCAGGGGCGCGGAGGCCACGGCGAGCAGCTTCATCACCCCCGCGGGCAGGCTGGGCGGCACCCGGGCTCCCAATCCTTCCACCCGGAGGATCTCCCGCGCCAGCTCCGCGTTGCTCACGTGCATGTCGGCCACCAGGTAGCGCTCGCCCGGGACACCGCGCTCGGCCGCCGCGAGGTGCGCGTCCGCCACCCCGTCCACGTACGCCACCGGCATTCCCCCGGGCGGCAGGGCCGGCGCCGTCCGGTTGAGCACCTGGAGGAACAACGAGTTGAGCCCCACATGCACCGGAGACGGCCCGTACACCGCGCCTGGATTCACATACACGAGCTCGAGCCCCTCGCGCCGGAGCTCCTCCGCCTCCCGCTCCGCGGCCTGTTTCGAGCGCTCGTAGGCCGTGGGCTTCGGCGCCGTGTCCAGGTTCGTCTCCACCAGCGTGCCCCCACTCGGCGCGGCGAAGACATCCATCGTCGAGGTGTACACCACCCGCTTCACCCGCCCGGCGAGCGCGGCCCGCAGCACGTTCACCGTGCCCTGGCGGTTCACCCGGTCGAAGATGCGCTCATCCGGCTGCCACTGCTCGGGCATCCCCGCCGCGTGGAACAGCCACTCCACGTCCCGCACGGCCGCCGGCAACGAGTCCGGCGCCGTCACATCCCCACGCACCAACTCCACGCCCGCCGGGAGCACCCGCGCGGCCCGCTCCGGCTCCCTCACCAACGCGCGCACCCGGTGTCCCCGCTCCAGCAGCCGCCGGGCCATGGCGTTCCCAACGAGGCCCGTGGCCCCCGTTACCAGCACATTCATCGTCTTCCTGCCCTCTCTGGCACCACCTCCTCAGGACGAGGAGGCGCCTGTCTCGCGGTGTGACGGCGGCGCATGCCGCTCGGCCCGCTCTGCCAGGGAGCATGCGGCGCCCCGGTACGGGCGTCCACTCCCGCCCTTCCCGCGCTCATCACAGCCCCTGCTTCCCCACTCAGAACAAGAGGGGGACGCGGCCCACCGCGGCCCTCGAGAGGAACCCCTCATGCCCTTCGCCCCCGACCTGCTCTTCCACGAGACGCTGTGCGGCCCCATGGCCCTGGGCAACCGGGACGCCGGGCCCCCCGCGCGCCACGGCCGCACCACGCGCCTGTCCCTCCACGCCACCATCCGCATCGACTCCCTGGAGGACTTCCTCCTGGATCCCGAGCACGTGGCCTGGTTGGGCGGACACCTCTCCTTCCCTCCCCTCTCCAAGTACCTCCCCATCCACGAGGGCCACTTCCAGCTCTTCTCCCCCTCGGACGATCCGCTCATGCGGCTGATGCACTACGACGCCCGCTTCGAGCACGAGGAACGCACGTACTTCCTGTCCGGCACCAAGTTCCTCCGGGATGACCCGGGGCCAGACCTCTGGATGGACACGACCCGGCTGCTCACCACCCTGCACGAGGGCCACGACGAGCGCGGCCCGGTGGTGGCCGCGGGGGTGCTCTCGGTCGGCGTCCGCGAGTTGCTCAGGCTCATGGCCAGCATGCGCTCGCCCGGGAGTGGTCCCCAGGCGCTGGTGCGCTTCGGCCGGTTCTTCCTCGGCAACCTCTGGGAGTTGTACGCATGACCGCGCGCCCCGAGCACTTCGACGCCCTCATCGTCGGCTCCGGTTTCGGCGGCTCGGTGATGGCCTACCGGCTGGCCGAGGCGGGCCTGCGCGTGTGTCTGCTCGAGCGGGGCAAGGTGTACCCGCCGGGCTCCTTCCCTCGCAGCCCCCGGGAGATCCGCCATGGCTTCTGGGACCCGGGCCAGGGCCTCCACGGGCTCTTCAACATCTGGTCCTTCCGGTGGTTGGGCAGCGTGGTGGCCAGCGGGCTGGGCGGCGGCTCGCTCCTCTACGCCAACGTGCTCATCCGCAAGGACGAGCATACCTTCGTCCGGGAGGACCGGACCTCCGGCGGCTACGAGCACTGGCCCGTCACCCGCCAGGAGCTGGAGGCCCACTACGACCGGGTGGAGGCGATGCTGAAGGCGCAGCGCTTCCCCTTCGAGCACGAGCCCTACCGCTCCACGCCCAAGACACAGGCGATGCAGCAGGCCGCCGAGCGGCTGGGGTACGAGTGGTTCCTCCCGAAGCTGGGCGTGACCTTCGGCAACCCGGGGCAGCGGCCCGTCCCGGGCGAGCCCATCCTCGAGTCCTCGCCGAACCTGCACGGCCGCACGCGCCTCACCTGCCGCATGTGCGGGGAGTGCAACCTCGGCTGCAACTACGGCAGCAAGAACTCGCTGGACTACACGTACCTGTCCGCCGCGAAGCGCCTGGGCGCCGAGCTCCGCCCCCGGTGCGAGGTGAAGGTCTTCCGTCCGGACGCGGGCGGTGGCTACGCCGTCGAGTACGTGGACTACAGCGGCGTCACCGAGGGCGAGCCGCTCCCGCGCGAGCCTCGCCGGCACCTCGTCACCGCGGACCGGCTCATCCTCGCGGCCGGCACCTTCGGGACCAACCAGTTGCTGCTGCGCAACCGTCACTCCTTCCCCCGCCTCAGCCGGCAGCTCGGCCTGCGCTTCTCCGCCAACGGCGACCTGCTGGCCTTCCTCCTGGGCAGCAAGGACAGTGCTTCCGGCACCTCCCGGCCTCGGGTGCTCGATGGGAGCAACGGCCCCGTCATCACCAGCGCCATCCGCGTCCGCGACGCACTCGAAGGCGGCAACGGACGAGGCTTCTACATCCAGGACGCCGGCCACCCGGAGTGGCTCAACTGGCTGTACGAGTCGCGCAACCCCCTGCCGCTGATGTTGCGCTCGCTCAAGCTCGCCGGGCGGCTGGCCAGGGAGTGGGCACGCACCGAGCGCAGGAGCGACATCGGCGCGCAGCTCGCCGAGGCGCTCGGTCCCGGCCTGGACTCGGCCACGTCGATGGCGCTGCTCGGCATGGGCCGGGACATCCCCGATGGCAGGCTGCGGCTCACGCGCCATGGAACGCTGGACCTGGACTGGAGCCCTCGCGGCGGCTCGGCCGGGTACTTCCGGCGGCTGCGCGGAGCCATGAAGGAGATCGCCACGGCGCTCGAGGGCGAGCTGGTGCACAACCCGCTCGGGTACCTGGGCCAGGTCCTCACCGTGCACCCGCTCGGCGGCTGCGCGATGGGGCGCCACGAGTACGAGGGCGTCGTCGATGCCCACGGCGAGGTGTTCGGCTACCCCGGACTCTACGTGGCGGATGGCTCGGTGATGCCCGGGCCCGTGGGTCCCAACCCCGCGCTCACCATCGCCGCCCTCTCGGACCGCTTCGCCGAGCAGCTCCTCGCACGGCGCTCCCTCCGCCCGGGCACCCGCGAGCCATCGGGAGCCGAGGCGGCCTGAGGCGGATGAGAGGCTCCGAGGGGAAGACCCTCACCCTAGCCCTCTCCCAAAGGGAGAGGGGACATCCACGGATCCTCGGACCCATCCCTGGTTTCCGGGCGCCACCGGGACTCGTGTACGCTCCCGCCTCCGAACGCGGAGCACCGAGGGGTCGCATGCGATTGAGGAGTCTGGTGGTGGCGGTGGTGCTCTCGAGCGGCTGTCAGCAGCCCGCCCGGCCCGAGCCGACCGCCGCGCTCGAGCAGTCTCCCGGCTCTGGCGAGAACACGGACGCCCAGGCCCCTCTTCCGGAAACTCCAACCACCGCCGAGCCCATACCCGCCGAGGCACTGCCTTCTCCGGCGGAGGAGCTGCCCGAACAGAGCTGGTCGGCGCGCTCCGCCGATGGGAACGCGGAGGTCCAGCAGACCGCGTTCCGCGACGGCAAGGCCCTCCGGTGCACGAGTACCTCGACATGGTCGTCGCCGTGGGATGACCGGAAGGTCGTGTGGAAGTGGGACACCTGCATCGCGACGCGGGAGCAGCTCAAGTTCGTCTCTCCGGACGGCAAGCGGGTACTCGTGATCGATCCACTGCTCGCGTCCCTCCGGGCCGGGACGCGCTGGCAGGACGTGGAGGTGGCCACGCTCCACGAGCATGGCGTGCGCGTGAAGGGCGCGAAGGCCGGAGCCCTCCTCCATGCGCCGCTCGAGGTGCGCGAGCCCGCCCTCCGCATCCTCTGGGTGAAGGGCCTGGGGGGCTTCCCGGGAGCGCCCCCTCGCTACGCCTCCGATGGGAAGGCCGTCGAGCTCGACATGGTGGACGGAAACACGCTCCACCTCGGCTTCGACGGGGATGGCTTCCCGGCCGCGCCCGAGGACAAGCAGGCCTTCAACGCATCCACCGGTATGTACCGGTACGAGGATGAGAAGGGCACGGTCCACTTCGTGAGCTCGTCCAGCGAGGTGCCCGACGCGTACCGCTCCCGGGCCGTGCCCGTGGAGGCCCAGCTCCTCACCGTGAGGGGCCCGCTGGGTCTCGGGGAGTCCCCCGCATCCAAGCCCGGCCCGGAATCCCAGCCCCCTCCCGTGGAGAACAAGGAACCGAGTCCCGAGAAGGTCCTGGAGAGCGCCCGGCTCGCCTCTCCCGCGGAGCTCCTCCAACGGGCCCGTGACACCGTGAAGCAGGTCGAGGAGGTCCAACGCACCCGGGAGCACCTGGCGGACTCGCTGCTCTCCGGCGCCCCTGCCCCCGCGCAGCCGGCGTCCGAGGCGGGCAAGAACCCGAACCCCGCTCGTCCCCTGGAGAATGCCCGGATCCCCACGCCCGAGGAGCTCCTCGAGCGGGCCCGCGAGGCCGTGAAGAAGGTCGAGGAAGTACACCGGGTGCAGGAGACTCCGCACCCGTGAATCTGCTGCTCCTCCAGGACTCCGACTTCCTCCCCGATGGCACCGTCCAGATGACGGGCCGCCGGGCCCAACACGCCAGCGAGGTGCTCCGCGCCGAGCCCGGTGAAACGCTGCGCGTGGGCAGACTCGGTGGGCTCGTGGGCATCGGCGAGGCAGAGGCGACTGGAACCAAATTCGCGGAGGCATTTCTGCCATGAGTCTTGCGCCCAAATTATGAGAGCGCAGGCTGATTACGCCTATAGAGCCCAGCTCTCGCACCTGGATTCAAAGACCGATGCTACCTCAACGGGTCATGCCTTCGACAAAGGTCCTTACGTCCCCGCAATCAGAAAATCGTCAAATAGTCGAGTCCAAAATCATCCATCCAGGAATGTAAAAAGCTTCACTCAGCAGAATACATAGGTAACCTCTCCGCAGTTGCACGGGGGATGTTCTCCAACCTGCGGGCCGGACGTTAGGCGCCCTTTGCTTTGGGGGTTCTGGATGCGGAAGCTTGAGTCCGATTTCCTTAGGATGTGGCTCACTGAACACCGCCACTTGCCTAACGCGCCCCCAAATATCTCGGTATATTACGAGAAAGCAAACACCCGAGAAGTGGTTTGGAATGCATTATGCCTTGCTGTCGCCGATCACTTCTACGATCTTAGTCTCATCCGAAGAATCGAGAAACTGGGCGAGTATCCGAAAGCATTTGCACGAATCCGACAAGTTCTCCCCAAAACAGAGAGAATACGCTCTGGCGATCTCGCAGAGATTCTCGCATCTGAGTATGTAGATCAATTCACTGACTATACCGCTCCCGTTCGCAAGCTCCGCTACAAGGATGATCGCGAGATGGCGATGCGTGGTGACGACGTAATAGCAATTCGGAGCCTAACTCAACCTTCACCACAAGTGCTCAAGGGTGAAGCGAAAAGCCGTCAAGCACTGACACCATCCGTCGTACAAGAAGCCTGCGACGCTCTCGATCGACACCAGGGACGCCCGAATCCCTCCACTATCGCATTCATCGCACTCAGACTGGATGAAAAGAACGAAGACACCTTGGCAGCCATTTTCCATCGAATGCAAGAAGAGACGCCGTCCAGTCGAGACATAAAGCATCTTGTATTCACGCTGTCTGCCAATGATCCTCTGCACTCTCTCTCTGGGCAATCGGCTACCGGTCCATCCGACATTGCTCGCCAGATGGTAGGGATCATGGTGACTGACCATCAAGACTTCATTCGCCAAATCTACGAGTCCATATGAGGCCCATCATATTCATGACAACTGGCCCAACTCATGCATGAGAGCAGGAACCAGGGGCTCTTGTGAGCGATTTCGAGCACAGAACAGACGTCGGCCCTCCCGGGGGCGCGGGTAGCAAGCAGGACGGT